>JBDLWG010000426.1:0-40617 GCA_039804385.1 Bacteroidota bacterium | reverse complement strand
AGTGAAGCGAATCGGGCTTTTGAATTAGTGGGTACTTTGCCCAATAATAATGGTGCTGTGTATAATTTTGGTAAATACAGAAATTTACTCAATAGCCTAAGTGTTGTAAATGGAGGGAGTTTAGTAATCAATCAAACGGGTGCGACTGGCTATTTGAATCAGGATAATACCGTTTCAAGTACTTTTGTAGTCAAAACATCGAATTGTGGAGCTAATATTTTCATTGAAAATGGTGGTCAATTGCGATTAGGTGATAATTCACGGGAGGGTGTTTTACACGTCACTGCTGGTAGCAGCATTACAATTCGAGCAGGCGGTAGTGTACAATTAAATAATGCGTCTAAAATCATAGTGGAAAATGGAGGCAAATTAATACTCGAAGCAGGTTCCAATATTGCCAATAATGGCATTATCACCATTCAAGCAGGCGGCGAGTTGGTCATCAACGGTCAACCGAATCTCTCAGGCACGGGCTACATCCGTTTCGAGAAGGATAATGTACTGACCATGAACACTGATTGGCGCGTCAATGGCACGCATCCGAGCCAACGCATGATTCAAATTGCCCGCGAAGCAAGCATTATCATCCCAGATGCCCGCACCTTGACCCTTGAAAATGGTTTAGTCGAGCGCGAAGCGGGTTACGTTGGCAATACACCGAATCACATCATCGTGCGCAAAACGGGCGGCATTCGGGCGAGTTACGTTACGTTTGATGATTATTCGACGGGACCGAGCCGATTTATCTACTTGGACGGACCCGAACAAAACGAGTTTGTTTTTAACAATTGCACCTTCTTAAATTCAGCGATTGCCGTCGAACTCAAAGAACCTGCCAATCGAACGGCTCCCAGAGAATACGGCTGGGGACCCGCCAATCAACGCGTGAATGTTCGGTTTCTCACATGCACGTTTCTCAATGCCAATGTGATTCGGGCGGAACGGGCTTTCATCGTGGAATTAAATCATTGTACTGTTAATGGTGGCGGGCTGGATGTTTCATATGCGTATTGGGTTGATATTCATAATATTACAACGATGCGCGGCAATTACACAGGTACTGCGGTCAAGGTTAAAAATGTCGTTCACACCGAATTATACGATAATAGTTTGATTGATAAGTATGAAACAGGCATTCAAGCAACCGAAAGTTGGAATCACAATATTACGATGTATGACCATGCCAGCATTCAAACGTGTGCAACGGGCATTCACTTAAATGGCGGAGTCAACAATGCCTATGGTTTAGATTGGGGAATGATTTATATGGATTGCGCCCGGATGTTGGATAATTTAACGGCGATTCGCGGGGACGATATTTTATTCAACATGTATGCACGCGGCGGCAGAACGAATCTGTTCACTCGAAATTCCTTTTTGCCAACCGACAGCCGCTTTTTTGAATCCACTTTCAAATGCCGTAATCCAAGTGATTTATGGTTGCAGGGCAGTTACTGGAGTGGTTTCGTTCCAAGTAATGCCACCGTTAATCCGTATTGGTCGTTTCGGCAAACGACGTGTACAGGCAGTGCTGCAACCCCTTGGACTGGCAATTTGCACATCAACGAACCGAATTGGTGGAATGGAGCCGTGATTACAGACCCCAATCATGGGTCGATTCAAAATTGTGGTGGTTTGACCTTGCGTTCTCCTGAAAACAATCAACAAACGGACCTCATGGCACAAAATACCATCGTTTTCGCCGATGGTCAGTATCGAAATGTTAAAATCCAACAAGATGCAGCCTTGAATCGGCTGCGCAATCAGGAGTTGAATGCGGCTGAAAATCTATTGGTACCCATTGCCCGCTTATCGCAAACGGTACGCGATACGGCAAATGCAGTGGTCAAACACATGGTGGATGTTGCTCGCGTGATGGTGGTTGGCGGGAATGGGATTCCGGGCGGTTTAGCGCGGAACGATTTTGGTTGGTTGCCTGAAGCAACGGTCTATATGGATAAAACAGCAGCCGATATTTCCAACGTGAAATTATATCCCAATCCTGCCAATGACTTTTTCCGATTGGAATTGAAACAAGGGGCAACCTATAAGGTCAATATCTTCGATGCGGTGGGCAAAAGGGTTCAATCATTGGACGCAAGCGGAGAGGTGGATTTAGATACAAAAAATTGGCAATCAGGTGTTTATATGATACATATTTTGAATCAAGCCAATCAACAACGCACCTATGGCAAAGTCGTAATACAGCATTAATCCGTCGGGGACTTTACGTAAGTCCCCTTTTTTAAATCGTATATTATTAAAAAAAGGGGACTTTACGTAAGTCCCTCTTTTTAATTTGGACTTACGTAAAGTCCCCTTTTTTAAATCGTATATAATTAAAAAAGGGGGACTTTACGTAAGTCCTCCTTTTTTAATTATATATTATTTTAAAAGTTTTTCCGTAGGCGTTTCTAATTCGCTTTTTATTTTGGAGAACCTGTCTTTGCTGCTGTTGGTTTGGAAATATCCGATACCGTTGTCAATAACGCCCGCATCCATTTGTCCAATTCAAAACCTTGTGGGTCATCATGCTTGTTGCGAATCCCGTGATCCACACACGAGTGGAAACCAGGAATCAACCAGCTGCCTTTGCGGACGCTCGCCGTGATGTACAACAATGCCAATCGACGATATTGCCCATCCGTAAAACCAGGCGTTGGCGAAGCAATATCATTGCCTTTCCAATACCGTTTATCGCGGTGACGCGGCTGTATCAACTCAATATGTATAAACAATCCTTTTGATTTGGCTTCTTCCAACATGCGAATTTCGTATTTGGTCGCCATCACGCCTTGACTAAAATCGGTTACGGTAATGGATTCACCCATTCGATTCACAAAAGCATGTGTCACTTTATTATTCCGCCATTGACGGAAATTATTGAATTGCCAAGACGCTGAATTGATTTCGCTCGGCAAACTTTTATTCCCATAAGTCGGAAAACTGGTATCATGAATCACAAAATATTTCGCTTGACTCCCTTCCGACGTACTGCTCACAGCCATATCCAGATTCCCACCTAAATCTGCTTCTTGGATATTCACCGCAGCCAAATAACTCCGCACTTGGTCGCGAGTCATCGTGACGGGGTTGCCCACCATGCTTTCAAAAGTCGGGTCAAGCCCCACCATCTCGCCCAATGCGCCCAATGGATACACTTTGCGCAACAATTTCCGCGCTTCATCCAATGCCGAAGCAGCGGGGTCAGGCACACTTATCGCTCCCGTTTGGGATTGCTCAGGCGCGATACATACTTTTATGCCGCTTAATAATAAGCCTGCTGTTAACATTAAACTCTTCATACTCATAATGCAATTTGGCGTTTCAAAGTCCCAAATCCCCTCTTTGTCTCACAACAAAAAAATATGGATGACTATTTTTCCGCGATTGAAATAATATAGGTCAATAATAATGGTATTTCAAAAAAAATACAAAAAGAGGATTTTTCTTAGCGATTATTGGTTGCAAAATTATACCTATTTTGTTTGATTTAGACGAAAATAAATACAATAAGTACCCTCTTTTTTAAGATTTTTTTAAATTATATATTGAAAAATTGTAATAAATAATTCACGAATGAAGGTGTATTTGGCTGAAAACCAAAAGATTATGTCGTAAGAATCGATATTTTAGAAAGGGAATACCTTTATCGAATAGAGCCTTATTTTGTTTGTTCGAGCTTGTTCCATCATGCGTCCAAAGATAACGCCATAATGCGAGATAGGTTTTTAATAATATGTTAATGTTTGTAAATGATATTTAAATCATTTAAGTTGCTATAAAGGTTTGAATTAGGATTTTTAGGATTGTTTGGATTGAGATAGGATTTCAATCCTGCCTTAATCCAAACAACCCTAAAAATCCTAATTCAAACCTTTAAATTTTCAAAGGCAATTGTCGCAGCATTTTCCCTGTCAAATCCAAGATTGCACCCGCAATCGCAGGAGCAATCGGTGCGAGTGGTGGTTCCCCTACACCGTATGGTTCCTGCGCATTCGCAAGTATAATCGTTTGAATATCAGGCACATCCGCCAAAGTTGCCATTGGAAATTCGTGGAAATTGCTCATGGAAACTTGACTATCTTTGACCGTCACTTCTTCGTACAACGCGCCACTAATGCCCATCATCACACAACCTTCCATCTGCGACCGAATGCCTTCTGGATTCAAAATCATGCCCACATCTAACACTTGGGTCACCCGCAAAACCTTGATTTTGCCTTCCACAATTGCCACTTCTACCGCCGAACCTGCAATACTTTTGCGGTCATTGGCAATGGAAACGCCCCGTCCAACGCCCGCAGGTTTGGCAGTCGTCCAACCACTTTTTTCTTTCAAAACTTCCAAAACTTTCTTGGTGCGTTGCGCAATCGAATCCTTTACATCCGTCAATAAGCCCATTCGGAAGTCCAAAGCATCTTTTTTCGTCTCGTGCGCCAATTCATTCATAAAAGATTCAACCGCAAACGTATTCGGATACATCCCGACTCCCCGCCAAATACCTACGGGCATTGGAATTTCCGTTCCCCAAACGGTTGCTGATTTATTCGGAATATTGTATAACAAACTGGCTCCGTGTCCTGCCGAAATGAAATCCGCGCCCAATAATTTCAAGGGTAACGTACTTCCTGTGACGAATTTCAATACTTCATCAGGGGTTGCTTGGTCATGTGTAATCGCTTGAATATCACCATTTTCGCCGATTTTGGCACTCAAAACATGGTGCGTCAAAGGACGATAAAAAGAATTTTGAAACTCTTGTTCCCGCGTAAACATCATCTTGATAGGTCTGCCCATGATTTGTGACAATTGTGCGGTTTCCACCACATTGCCCATCATGCCTTTGCGCCCAAAACCACCACCTAAAAAAGGGATTTGAATATCAACCATTTTTTTATTAATGCCTAATGCTTTGGCAACCAATGATTTAGTAATACTTGGTTGTTGCGTCCCCAACACAATAATCGCAATATCTTTCGTCACATGTGCCACTGTTCCATTCACTTCCATCGGCGCGTGCGTTCCAAACGGAGTGCGAAAAGCCTGTTTATACACTTTTCCAGAACCGTTTTCCAACACGGATTTGGCATTGCCCACTTTTTGAACATTGACTTCCGTACCTTTGCCGACCGTAACCATGGCTTCTAATTCCGCTTGTTGCAACATTTGAGGCACATCCCAAGTGGCTTCGAGTTTTTGCGCCGCCGACAATGCTGCATATTGCGTTTTGGCAACCACCGCGACCCAACCATCTTTTTGCACCACTTTCAACACATCAGGCGATTTTTCGGCGGCGGCGGTATTCACCGTTTTCAAAGTCGCCTTGAAATAGGGACATGGCAACATCGTTGCATAAGCCATATTCGGAAAATGGCTGTCAATCGTGTATTGAGCCGTACCCATTACTTTGGTTTTCAAATCAATACGCTTGACATCTTTTCCAATGTATTTAAATTCACTTGCAGGTTTCAATGCAGGCGTTTCGGGAATCGTCCATTTTTTTGTAGCAGCGACGCATTCGGCAAAAGTCATTTTTTGAGCACCTGATTGCAAAACGCCATTTTGGGTGGTAATTTGCGTCACAGGCACTTTCCAAATCGCTGCGGCTCCCAATTTTAAGATTTCGCGCAACGTTGCCGCCATTTCCCGAATGGGTTTGAACAAAGAAAGGGTCGAATTACTGCCGCCCGTCCCTAACGCGTCCTCAATCCCACTCGCGGTATTCGCATGTTCGACACGCATTTGCTCCATCGAAACATTCAATTCTTCCGCCGCCATCATCGCGTAACCTGTGAAAATGCCTTGTCCCATCTCAACTTTTGGAGATTTGAGCAAAACAAGGTTATCAGGCAGGATTTGAAACCAGAAATCAGGATTAAACGACGAAATATCGGCAGGTAAATCCATGCCTTCCGCCGTTTGCGCCACAAATCGACGCATCGGATTGCAACCCAAATAGCTTGCAACCATCGAACCGCCCAATACAATCGCTCCGCGTTTCAAAAAGTTGCGGCGCGAATTTATTTTTTTATCCTCTGTCATGATTCAATTCTTATTTTTTAGAAAGTTCTGCTGCCCGTTTCACCGCCTTCAAAATGCGCGATTGCGTACCACAACGACAAATATTGGTAATATTGGTTTGAATATCCGCATCCGTCGGATTGGGATGGATTTGCAAAAAATGGGCAGCTGCCATCATAAAACCAGGTTGACAATAGCCACATTGCGGCACTTGCAACTCCATCCAAGCCTGTTTGACAGGATGCGATTCGGGCAAACCTTCCAATGTTGTTACATTTTTTCCAGATGCGTATTCAATTGGTATTGAACAAGAACGCAACATGTCACCATCGACATGCAGCGTACACGCCCCGCATAATGCCTTGCCACAACCATATTTAGTGGCGGTCAATTTGAGTTCGTCGCGCACCGCCCACAACAAAGGCATTTGCGGATCCACATCAAGTGTCGTCTCTTGACCATTGATTTTAAAAGAAATTTTCATTGCTTAGGATTTGATTCTAAAAAAAATAATCCCGAAAGATAAATAATTTTTGGAAATTAAAACTTTCGATTTACCTTTAAATGTTTTTTTAACAGTAACTATATCGCAACCAATGTTTTAAAACAAAACTATCTGAACATGGCTTGGCTCAACTCTACGATGCGTTCCATTTTTCAATGGCGCATGCGCGAAATTCGCAAATGGTCTGCACAGCCCATCGAAACGCAACAACAATTGTTGCGTCAGTTTTTAAATCAGAATCGGCATACGGAATGGGGACAACGTTTTGATTTTCAATCCATTAAGTCTTCCAAGACCTTTGCAGAACGGATACCTGTGCAAAATTATGAGACGCTCAAAGGCGACATTGCCCGCATGATGCATGGTGAACGCGATGTTTTATGGACGGGGCAAGTGCCTTTTTTTGCAAAATCAAGCGGCACGACAAGCGATAAAAGCAAATTTATCCCCGTGACGCGCCAAAACTTGCGCGGCGGACATTTGAAAGGCGGATGGGATAGTATGACTTTATTGTATGATAAAAATCCAAATTTGACCTTTTTTGATGGGAAAATGTTGTTAATGGGTGGCAGTTTGCAACCGTTCGAGCCTTTTCCTGCGACGAAATTGGGGGATGTTTCAGCTATTATGTTGGGCGAAATGCCGACTGTGGGACAATATATATACGTCCCAAGCCTCGAAATCGCGCTACAACCTAATACGGAATCCAAAATCGAACAAATGGCGCACGCCTTATCGAAAGTGGATATGCGCATTATCGGCGGTGTGCCGACTTGGACAGTGGTTTTATTGCGGCGCATTTTAGAATTGACAGGAAAAGCTCATATTTTAGAAGTCTGGCCTAATTTGCAAGGTTATGGACATGGCGGCGTTAGTTTTGAGCCGTATCGGGAACAATTTAAACAATTCATTCCAAAAGAAGATTTTATATATTGGGAGAATTATAATGCGTCAGAAGGTTTCTTCGCAGGACAATGCGAAAATGGCGCAAATGATATGTTATTGTATTGCGATAACGGCGTTTATTACGAATTTCTGCCCGAAAGCGAGTGGGAAAAACCCTTTCCAATCTCGATTCCCATGGAATCCGTGGAAATTGGGAAAAATTATGCCATCGTGATTACGACGAATGCAGGTTTGTGGCGTTATACGCCAGGCGATTCCGTTCAATTTACGAGCAAATTCCCTTTTAAAATCAAAGTTTCGGGGCGTACCAATCAATTTGTCAACGCTTTTGGCGAAGAAGTCATGGTTTCCAACACGGATATTGCATTGGCAGAAACCTGTCGTAGTACGGGCGCGTTGGTTGCGGAATACACGGTTGCACCGATTTATTTTAGCAATCATGGGAAAGGCGGGCATCAATGGTTAGTGGAATTTGATAGAGAGCCTTCCACTGATATTGAAACTTTTAATAATCTATTAGACAATAATTTGCAAAAAGTCAACTCTGATTATGAAGCCAAGCGGTTTAAAGGGTTAGCCATGGATAGGTTAGCCTTGCAATCGTTGCCGAAAGGCACTTTTCATCGATGGTTATCGTCGAAAGGCAAATATGGTGGGCAACATAAAGTGCCGCGTTTGGCAAATCATCGACAGTACGTAGAGGAAATTTTACATTTTACAACAATTTAGTTGCATTTTGGCACGGCATTGGTCATATCGTTTTTACTGAAATATAAAACAAAGTTAATTTCACCCCACTTTCAATATTCATGGAGCTGAAGCCGCCGACATATTCCAAAAATGTTGATGTTACTTCCAATCCACTTAAAAGTCTCAACAGGGCTTTTGAGATGCTATTGAATTGTCTTGAAAGCAGTGGAGCAAAGTGTTTAGCAGATTAGGGCAGATTGAAGCCGTTGAAGTTGGGAAATTTATTTTCCGACATTTATTGCAAATCTTATTTCGTTTTTAGACATTGATTAAAATTAAATTTTAAATAAAAATAAAAAACGATTTCAATCTGCTTTTTTGGTTTAAATTATTTGCTACGCTACTGCATTAAAAAATTACATGAGAAACCTTTTTTTAAAGCGAACAGCCAATGATTCCATTTTTAAGACAAATTTATAAAGGACAAAACGTTCATTTATCCTTTTGGATGCACACGTTTTTGATATTGATGACCAGTTTTGCCGCGATTGCCTATACTCAAAGTTGTGCAGATGGAGCGAAAGGGTTTCTATTTTTTATAGCCGTTGCGTGTTTGAATAGTTTTACGTTGTCGCTTGGGCAACAAATTCGCGGATTGGATGCCGAATCTGCTTGTTTTTGGACGCATCTTAAAATGCGCAATACCGATACGACCGTTGTTTATTGGCTTTTCAGCCTTTTGGGAACGCTGATTAGTGCTTTTTGCGCGGCGCAATATGCCCGTTTGGGTTGCGAAAGCAGTTTATTTTTATTAGTAATGTTTGCGATATGTGCAGCGACAGGTTTGGTTTTTATTCAAAATAATACCGAAAATGGGGCGAAAAATGTATATAGAATTTCAACTATTTGGACTATTTGTTTATATTTAAGTTTAGGCGGATTCCAATTTTTATGCAATTTGTTTGAAAAAAGCGATATTCCTTTAATGACATTGATGCTCTAAATTGGGAAATGCCGTGCAATCATCGTTTTATAAATAGCCTCAATCGCATTTGAGAAAGCAGATTTAACCAAATTATAAAGCAATAAAAAGCAATTTAAAATCCATACTAAAAGGCTTAATAGACTTGCGCATCCCTTATTTTTTACAAAATCCTACAATCTAAATCAAAATTTTTTGTTTTCTTTGTACCTTTATTCCATTTGTGCAGAAAAAACATACCAAAATGTCGTATCTCGATTCCCTCAATGACCGTCAACGCGCTGCCGTGACCGCAACAGATGGACCTGTCCTTGTTGTGGCTGGTCCTGGTTCTGGCAAAACGCGCGTTTTGACCTATCGCATCGCGTATCTTATCGAACAAGGTGCGCCTCCTGCCGAAATTCTTTCGCTGACGTTCACCAATAAAGCGGCGCGAGAAATGAAAGAACGGATTGCCAAAGTGATTGGCGATAGAGGACAACGTGTTTGGGCGGGGACTTTTCACTCGATTTTTGCTCGGATTCTGCGCAGTGAAGCCGAAAAATTGGGTTATCCAAGCAATTTTTCAATATATGATACCGATGATGCGAAAAGTTTATTGCGCACGGTTATCAAAGAAATGAGTTTTGACAAAGATGCTTACCATGAAAATGCCATTTTGACCCGCATTTCTTCGGCGAAAAGCAATTTGATTACCCCTAAAATCTATGGATTATCCTTGGAAATGACGGATGCGCAAATCGCAGGATTGCCATATGAGCGTCAAGCCCGCATGCGGCAATATTTGGATGTCAGTACCAAACTCATTGCGCAGGATACCACTACGCGAAGACCTTTTATTTATAAAATTTATTCAGAATATGTAAAGCGTTGCAGACAAGCAGGTGCGATGGATTTTGATGACTTATTGTATCAATTTTACACGTTGTTATCGGAGCATCCTGACGTTTGTAAAAAATATCAAGAAAAATTTAAATACATTTTAGTGGATGAGTTTCAAGATACCAATCAATTGCAATATGCGATTTTGCGAAAATTGTCGGATTATGCGGGCAGTTTGCATAATATTTGTGTCGTAGGCGATGATGCACAATCGATTTACGCGTTTCGCGGCGCGACGATTGACAATATATTAGATTTTGAACGCGATTTTAAACAATTGAGAACGTTTAAATTAGAGCAAAATTATCGTTCCACAGGACATATTGTTAATGCGGCAAATGAGGTGATTTTAAATAATCGGAAACAAATCCAAAAATCGATTTGGACGGACAGAGGAGAAGGGCAATTGATTGCGGCTATCAAGTCGAATAATGATCAAGAGGAGGCAAAACGGGTAGTGGATTCGATTTTTGAACATAAAAATCGGCATCACTTGGCAAACAAAGAAATCGCTATTTTGTATCGCACCAATGCACAATCGCGGGCTTTTGAGGAGGCTTTGCGGCGAGCAAATCTGCCGTATCGGGTGTATGGTGGCACTTCGTTTTACGACCGAAAAGAGGTAAAAGACTTGTTAGCATACCTGCGTTTGGTGGTGAATCAGCGCGATGATGAGGCATTGAAACGCGTTATCAACTATCCGGCACGCGGGATTGGCGATGCGACGATTGGGAAAATTGCGATGTTGGCGAATAGTTTGAACAAATCTATGTGGGAAACCCTGCGCGAATATCCCGGAACGCCGCGAGAACGGACGGCGATAACGGGTTTTGCGTTACTCATTGAAAATTTTATACAACGCGCTCAACGCGGTTCGGCACATGAAATTGCGTTATATGTGGTGAAACAATCGCAATTGTTAGACAAATTGAAACAAGATACGACGATTGAAGGTTTGGGGCGGATGGAACATATCAATGCGTTGTTAAATGCGATTGCCGAATTTTGTGATGACGATGAAGTCCAAGATGATTTGATTATTTTAGACAAAACGTTACCAACGTATTTGCAAAATATTGCATTGGTAACGAACGCAGATTTGAATGATCCACAAGCAGATGTGATAACTTTAATGTCCGTTCACTCCGCAAAAGGCTTGGAATATAAATCGGTTTTTGTAACAGGCATGGAGGAAGATTTATTCCCATCACTGATGGCGAAAGATACGCCGCAAGGTTTGGATGAAGAACGCCGCTTGTTTTATGTGGCGATTACACGGGCAGAATTGTTCTTAACATTAAGTTTTTCAGCAACACGTTACCGATTTGGGGCGTTACAACATACGGCACCGAGTCGCTTTTTGAATGAAATCAATCCAAAACATTTTGACGGTTTCAAAGAAAAAGAAGCAACCGTTTCAGATGGGCGGTCGCGGGTGACGGGCATGGGCATTGGCAATGGACGCATGCAGCCAGGATTGGCTCCGCCGCTTGGCATCGACCTTGCGAATTTCAAACCTGCCGCGCCGAGTACGATATTGCCAGGTTTGCGGGTGCTGCATCAACGGTTTGGAGAAGGCGAAGTATTGGGTGTGGAAGGTACAGGTAGTGGGCGCGTTGCGACGATTCGGTTTAAAGGCGCGGAAAATGCGCCCAAAAAAATTATGTTGAATTATGCCAAATTGCAGATATTGAATTAAAAAAAAGCCTCATACTACGCGTCGGTATGAGGCAAATAGAAATCCAATATTGAAAAATATTAATACATTCAAATTCGTTTTATATTTCAGTTGACCCATGCTTTACTTTTAGCATCTTCTTGGACGGTTGCCCAATCAGCATTTATCTTTTTTGAACTCGGATAATGAGTTAAATGAAGGTGTTTTGTATTGAATATCAATAGAAAATATAGTGCTAATAAAAATAATTTTTTCATACAAAATAATTTGAGTAGTGGAATAAAGATTGTTTATATATTAATAGTCATTAGGATGCTAAAAGTCAATGAAAAGTTGATATTTTTTTAAACTTGGATTTTTTGGGTTTACGCAACGTAAATCCAATCCTTATCAACTTAGGAACATGAAATAAATAAAGTATCACTTTTAAAACCCGAAAAGAGCGAAAAAGAAATTTTTTTGCAAAAAAAATTTTTGTTTTCGCTCTTTTCGGGTTTTTAATAAAGTGATACTTTATTTATTTCACGTTCCTTAGAGGTGCCATTTGTTATAATTATTCACACATTATTATCATATTATTTACAAATAATTTTTTTCGCATGAAAAAGGTTTTAATATTTATATTATTATGGAGTAGCCATTCGGATACGAAAGGACAGGTTTTCAATACCATTTACAACACATTTCAAACAAAATGTGTTTCATGCCATAGCAATGCAGTGCATTCGGGTAATTTGGATTTGGAAGGTAGTGGCGCAACTCTGGCGAATAAAAAAATCGCCGTTTTCAACAATTTATTGAATAAAACGCCTTCCAATGCTGCCGCCGCCGCTAAAAATTACAAATTAGTGTATCCAGGGCGGGCGGATATGAGTTTTTTGTTTCATAAAATCAACAATGGTTTAGAAACAACTTTATCGCTTGGCGCGAATGAAGGAGCGAGTATGCCGCGTTCAGGCATCAGTTTGACCAATACCGAGAAAGAGTTTATCCGTCAATGGATTTTATATGGTGCAAATCAAAATACGACGGTTCCAGAAGGGTTGGTTCGGGCGTATTACGATACGACAGGGCGGGCTTTAGCCGCTTTTCCACAAGGTGCACCTGCGCCACCTGCGGCAACAGAAGGTTTTCAAATCAAAATGGGACCCTTTTTTCTCGCGCCACAAGGTCGCATAGGGTCTGAACTCGAATATTATCAAAAACATGAATTATTAAACTTGACCCAAACCAAAGAAGTCAATCGTTTAAACTTTTTGTTTGCCAATTATTCCCACCACTTTATTATTTACAATTTTACCAATAATGGTGGAAGTGCCGTGCCAGACGGCTTGCGATTAGACCCCAATCATAGCAATGTCGGGGTTTCAGCTGCCGTTCAAGAGCCGACTGATTTGAGATTGCCTCCTAAAACCGCTTTCAAATGGGAAGCAGGACGCGTTTTAGACCTCAATTCACATTATATTAATTACGATGCGACTCATGTTTATAAGGCAGAAGCCTTTGTGAATGTTTATACACAACCTGTGGGAACGGCGCGGCAGGAAATGCGTTCCTTGCTTTTGGCAAATACAAATTTGAATATTCCTGCCAATAACCAGACGATTACCGCAGAAGCCAGTCTTCAATTAGGGACAGGGAAGATTTATACTTGGGGGGTGATGGGGCATACGCATAAATATGGAACAGGTTATAAAGTTTTTCGGCGGTTGGCGAATGGAACAAAAGGGGAACTGTTATATGATGCAGCTTGTTCCAATGGGATTCCAGGTTGTTCCGCACCCAGTTTTGATTATCGGCATATTCCGATCCGTTATTACGAACCTTTTTTGCCGATTGCCTTGAATCCTGGTTTTATCCACCAAGCCACTTGGCGGAATTATGGTACGACTGCGGTGCATTTCGGACCCACTTCTAATGATGAAATGATGGTTTTAATCGTCATGTATTTGACCGATACGACAGGCTTGCCAACAGCCGCAGTCGATTTGCCTGTGGTGGGTAAGGAAGTGACGATTGCACCGAATCCCATGTCGGATAAAACGACTTTGACTTGGCATACAGCAACGATAGGGCGATGCAGGTTGCGATTATTTGATTTGAATGGTCGAGAAGTGCAAAGCGTGCAATCTTTTTTAGGAGGAGAAAGCATTGATATTCAACGAAATACGCTAGTAGGAGGTGTTTATATTTATCAATTGGAAGATGATAACGGGCATCGAAAACAAGGAAAAATTGTCTTAGAATAAGGGACTTTGCGAACACTTACGTAAAGTCCCCCATTTTATAGGGACTTTACGTAAGTGTTCGTAAAGTTCCCCATTTTATAGGGACTTTACGTAAGTGTTCGTAAAGTCCCTATAAAATGGGGGACTTTGCGAACACTTACGTAAAGTCCTCCTACTTTTTAAATTCGGATTTTATAACCACAAAAAGGTAGTTTTTGGATATAAAAAAGTTTTGCTCATACAATAAAAAAATATAACAAAAAAAGGCTCTAAAAATGTACCCCATTTGTACTAAAACTATTATTTTGCCGTCTGATATGAAAATATTGTTGTCACAATATCCACTTCTCCTGTTTTTGAAAAGGTTGAAAAGAGTGCATTTTTGTTGGAATTTCAAATGAAAACCCAATAGAACCTTTTTCAAAACAACGTTTTTAAAAAACAAAAGAAGGCGGATGTAAATCGCCCTTATAACCTATGCCAACTTCGATGACCCCCGCCGAAAATCGGCACTTGTCCAAAAGTTTAGTATTTCCGTTGCTTTTCGTAGCGGCAATTTGGTTGGTACATATTGCGCAATACGGTTTGCGTTTAGATTTAGGCGATTGGGGCATTTTGCCGCGCACGCCTATTGGATTGGGCGGCATCCTTTTCGCGCCGTTTTTACACGGCGGTTGGGGGCATTTAGCGGCGAATACTGTCCCTTTTTTCGTCTTATCCTTAGCCATTTTCTATTTTTATCCACGAGTTGCGGTACGGAGTATGGTCTTAATGTACTTTGTAAGTGGATTGTTAGTGTGGGTTTTTGCAAATCCTGCCTATCATATTGGGGCGAGTTATGTCGTGTACGCGATGTTATCGTTTGTATTTTGGAATGGCGTTTTTCGGCGAAGCGCGTATTCCATCCTTTTGGCATTGCTCGTTTTATCAATTTATGGCGGCATGTTTCAAGGGATTGCACCTTCATTGGAAAATGAAATCAATCATATTAGTTGGCAAAGTCATTTGATAGGCGGATTTGTGGGCATATTTGCAGCCTATTATTACAAAGAAGAATTGGAAATCAGCGAATTGACCCGCGATATGCAGACCGAAGAGGCAAAACAATATTTTTTCACCCGCGATGTGTTTGAACAAACCATTGCTGAAAGACAACAAGCAGAGGAAGAACGACAGTTGCGCGAGTGGGAAGCGCGCAAAAATGACAATCCGTATTTCGGGACTTGGTACACGAGTTCAACGGATGTTTGAGCATTGAATTAGGAATGAAGCAATTGAAAAGGAATCAAGCAAATGCTTGATTCCTTTTTTTAATTTATAACTCGTAATTGGGTTTCAAAATATTGAAAGGATTATTCGGGTCACTGTAAAACGCGTCAATAATCCGCGCCACTTCTTCCACATCATCCGTGATAGGCAATAAATCAAGGTCTGCTTCACTAATATTATGTTCTTGTTCAAACATAATGTTTTTAAACCAATCTTTCAAACCTGTCCAAAATTTCGTACCAACTAAAATCACAGGCACTTTTGTAATTTTTCGAGTTTGAATCAAGGTCAAAACCTCAAAAAGTTCGTCCATCGTCCCGAAACCACCCGGCAAAACCACAAAAGCTTGGGCATATTTCACAAACATCACTTTGCGAATGAAAAAATAACGGTGGTCAAGGCTTTTATCGTCATCAATATACGGATTATGATGTTGCTCAAACGGCAAATCAATATTCAAACCGACTGAAACGCCCTGATTCAATTTTGCTCCTTTATTACCAGCCTCCATGATGCCAGGCCCGCCGCCCGTAATCACACCATAACCTTCGTCCGTCATTTTGCGGGCAATCGCCACTGCCAATTCGTAATAAGGACTGCCAGGTTTCGTGCGTGCCGAGCCAAAAATCGATACACAAGGTCCGATAGAGTTGAGTTTTTCAAACCCATCTACAAATTCTGCAATCACTTTGAACATCGTCCAAGCGTTTTCACCCTTGATTTTAGTCCATTGTTTGCGCGTTTTTTGATTCGAGGAAGTCATTTTCTCCGAGATAGGCGTTTCCGCAATGCGTTTTTTCGCACCCATAATACGTTGATTATCATTTTGTTGTGAAAGAATAAATTGATTAAGTCTGTTTCTCGTTCAAAATCGGGAAAGACAGAAAGCAAATATAATAGGTTTTTATTTAAATCACAAATTTAGGAGTCGGAAAATTTATTTCCCGCGAATCACGGGAAATAAATTTCCCGACTCCTAAATCTGAAATGTCATTTTATGGTCAAATTTTCAAAAAGTGCTTGAAATTTAAAAGATTGTATTTTTCTTTGCGCTGTTGTCGTAACCAATTATATTTCGTAACAAAAAACAAAACTTCATAATGAACCGAATTAAAGAAATATTCACGATTATATGCACTTGTTTTGCATTGATAATGAATACATTACACGCACAAGACAGTGCGCCTAAAATGCCCGAACCCAAAGTATTAGCCGAAAAAGAAGTCGAAATGATGACTAAAGATTTGAGTTTGACGGGCGAACAAGCAAAAAAAATTGCTCCCATTGCACTTAAATACGCCGAAAAACGCAAAGAAGTTTCCGAAGAAGGACTGAATACAGGCGATTGGTCAAGCACGGGCGCGAAAATGGAAAAACTCAGCCAAGAGAAAGATGGTGAACTAAAACCCATCCTCACAGAAGTGCAATACGTTGAATATCAAAAATTTAAGAAAAAAATGAGGGCAAAATTTAGCAGGCGGCAATAATTCCCAGCTAACTCATTTCGTATAATAACCGTTTGGAGGGTTTGAAACCCTCCAAACGCTATAAACTTGTTTCGTATAATAACCGTTTGGAGGGTTTCAAACCCTCCAAACGGTATAACCATGTTACCAGTTATTTATACGCGGCTCAATCTATAAAAGGATCCACTGACTGTCAACAAAAAAAGGATTAAACAGAAACTAAACGCTCCTTTTGGTAATTGAATAGCATGCAAATCATTGGTTGTCAATGTTTTATCTTGCTTCAAAGCGGTGGCAATCACGATTGTATTGTGTCGTAGCAGGTCGATGTACGTTGCTGCGACGGTATCGCCAAGCGAATCGGCGAACAATTTACCGCCCACTACCACATGATTATCTGCCGCAATTTGTTGTAACAATTTAGGATTAATCGTACTTTCAATGAACAATGCGGGAACGCCTGTCGTCACCAACACTTTTGCCAAACGCACCATATCCGAAGTTTGCACATCCGCATCTGTTGAAGTCCCAAGTACGGCTTCCAATTGCAAACCATAACGCGCTCCATAGTAATGAAAAGCATCATGTGAAGTAACCAAAACACGTCGTTTCGCAGGAATCGACGCAATTTCTTTTTGAATAAATTGGTCTAATTCCGTCAATTTT
Organism: Bacteroidota bacterium; assembly: GCA_039804385.1. Classification (GTDB taxonomy): domain Bacteria; phylum Bacteroidota; class Bacteroidia; order Chitinophagales; family Saprospiraceae; genus JAAFJT01. Next base: position 23,321 of record JBDLWG010000426.1, on the reverse strand, counting down.
TGAATGTATTGTTTTAAATTATTTTCATAAAATGCTGACTCTGTAGGAATTAACTCTGATAAGGCTTTACAAATATTTTGAGCATAAATAATACCATTTATCGCTTGCATCCAAGCATGTGGGTCTGCGCTCCCGTGAAATTGTTCGCTCACAATCGCATCAATGCCTATGGTACAAGTGATAATTTTGGCTTTTGTACCCGAATTTTCAATTAATTCTTTCATCCAACCTTCCAAAGTCAAGCCATTGACTAACACCAACTGCGCTTCTCCAACCATTTGCGCATCTTTCGGAGTCGGTTCATGCAAATGCGGGTCACTGCCAATCGGCAAGATGCAATCAATTTTCAATCGATTGCCCGCGATGTTTTGGGCGATGTCTGCAATCATGGAAGTCGTAGCAACAATTTTAGGATTGGCGCAATGGACAGTACAAATCGCAGAAAAAGGCATTAAAAACATAAAAAAACATAAATTTTTCATTTTTAAGGACAATTTTGATTAAAAATAATTCAAAAAGTTGGTTTTTAGCAGGATAAAAATTATCTTTGCGGGCAATTTTTGAAAAAAATATTCTAAAAAATACGTTTCGATGAAAAGAACATTTCAGCCTTCCCGTAGAAAAAGAGTTAACAAGCATGGCTTCAGAACTCGTATGGCGACTAAAAATGGACGCAAAGTTTTAGCGCGCCGCCGCGCTCAAGGTCGTTGGAAATTAACCGTTTCCGATGAAAGATCCTTGAAATAGTGGATTTGAGCTATTTGAATTAGGATTTTTAGGATTTTTAGATTTTTTTAAATTAATTGGTTATCAAACCTTTGGAGGGTTTCAAACCCTCCAAAGGTTGTATCAATTAAATAGGTTCTATTCGTTAGAACAGCTAAAAAAAATTTAAAAATCCCCAAAATCCTAATTCCAAAAACAATTGAATGGCGCTCGAACAAGCCGAAAGGCTCAAAAGTCGAAAAATCATTGCGGCACTTTTCAAGGGCGCGCAATCCTACAGTTGCTATCCGTTGCGATTGGTGTGGGCTAAATCTGTCATTCCTGCGAACATCGCCGTTGTACAATGCGGTTTCAGCGTCCCGAAAAAGACGTTTAAACGGGCTGTTGACCGCAATCTCATTCGGCGGCGGGTGAGTGAAGCCTATCGCTTGCACCAAACTCAATTGCATAACCAATTCAAAATCAAGCACTTAATGCCTGAACCAGAATCGGGTGGTTATGCGTTTATGATTTTATACACCGCCAAAGAAATCCTACCTTACACCGAAATTGAAAAAGGCATTCGCAAAATGATTCGCAAGTTTTAGCTTATTGGTCTTTACTTGCATCAAAAGTTGCCAAAGGCGTTTTGACAAAACCTTTATCCTGTGGCGTTCTCAATTTTTGAGTAGGTTTATCAATATTTGCCCCATCATGTGTATTGTATTCATCTCGAACCAATAACCATTTTTTACTATTGGTATCATATTGAAAATCAATAGTACGCGCCCATTTCCAACGACTTCCACCAAAAAAATCCAATCGAAACGAATTGTCTTTTAAAATAAGAGCTTCTTGAAAAGGGTCGCCCATCATCCCACCACATTGCGCACACAAAGCTGCTTGGGTGCCCAAATCGGCTACTTTTAAAGTCGCATCTTTTTGTCCTTCCAAAACGAGTACCTGTCTTGCAGCGTCCTTATCCGCAGGATTTTCGGCAATGACCAACACGTCTTCAATATCATCTCCATTCAAATTGCCTTGAACAAAGGATTTCATAATCAAACCTTTTGGAATATGTTTTGGAATATCCGCAGGGCGAATCGCTTTCAGTCCAGCACTCAATGCTGTCGGTGCAGCAGGGAAACCTTTAGGTTCGGCGGGGACGGTCAGTTCGGTGGTGGCTAATGATGCCGTTTTAGGTTGTGTTCCATCGGAATTACATCCCAATAGTACCAACACAATCCAACTTAAAACATTGGTTTTCATTATGTTTGATTTTTAAGTTAAAAATAATGTGCCGTTTTTCTTGATTCAAACATATCTCCTACGCTAGGAAATAAACTTGCGTCAAGTTTGAAACTTGAAGCAAGTTATGCTCGAATCTATTTACAAATCATGTAGGAAATGCATATTATCGAAAAAGTGGTTTCACTTCAACGCTATCCAAATCTTCTTTCAACGTCGGCTTCACAGGTTTTACAGGTTTCGGCGCGATAGAACCATTCGGTGACAACATTTTTGCTCGCGTAATCAAGATAGAATCCGCGATAAGATTCGCTTTTTCATATATATTTTCACGACATTCTTTCAAACGCTGTTCCCGATACGCCTTGACAGCTACTGCAATTTCTTTTTGCACCAAAGCCTCTTTTGCTGCTTCATCATTGGCGCAACCTGTTAGCCAAAGGCAAAGTCCATTTAAAAGTAATTTATTTTTCATATGATGACTTGTAAGTGGGAAATAAATTTCCCGACTACCATTATTTGTTTAAAACTTCTTTTTGCCGCACTGCCAACATGGAATCGGCGGCGCGTTGTATCAAAGCGGCACTGCTGTCTCGACAATACGCATCCATTTGAGCGGAAAGTAAATTGATTTGGCGCGAAGTTGTCGTGTCAATACGGCGGCGCATGGATGAATCTATTTTAATCGAACTATCCGTATTACAAGCCCATTGGAAAAATATTATAAAAAATAATAAACTATATTTCATTGTTAATGAATGATAACGTCGTCGAAGTTTCAACCTCGACGACGTTGATTTACGACGTTGATTTACGTTATTCGATGATACCATTTTCTAAAATCTCCATTTGGCGCATACGGGTTGCATCTGCGTCGAAATCCAGATTGTTTTTAATATCGCCTTCCGCAATGTAGATAAATCGTTTTGCATCAATCGTTGCTACAATTTGTTTGACCACATCTTGCACGACTTTCATGCCTGCAATCGCTTTTTTATCAATCATGGCTCCTGTTTTAGCATTGTAAGTCGCCAATACATAATCATAATTCAACAAGCCTGCTTTCCAATAGACGACTGCTTGCACCGAATCATTCAACCCAATCTTAGTCGGCAGGCGAAAACAAGGAACATATTCTGTAAATTCATCAGGTTCAACCGCTTCATAACGAGCGATATATTGCGTAATTGCGGCAGTTGGCAAGGGTTCATTTTCTTTAGCAAAATCATGATGCGCCCCTTCCGAGAGCAAAACGGGCAAAGCCGCTTCTGGAAATTTTTTTAAGAAAAAACTAAAATCTACTTTCATATTAAGGATTTTTTAATTCTTTTTGATGAATCGAATGTTGCCACCGCGCTTTTCCATGAATATCAATGGTTTCAAACGTCACTTTTCTATCTTTTTTCGCGCCTGAAATGCTGATTTTAGAAAAATTATTTTCCAATAACAACGAACCTGCTACGCGGGCAGGATTTTTCATTTCAGGTTTTTTACGAATATCATGGATGCCAGAGGTGATACTCGAACAGGTGAAATCGTATAAAGGATACCCTTTTTTAGGCTGATAACGAATCAATTCGCTAAAATGGCGGTCTCCTGTGAGAAAAATAACGCCTTCAATGCCATTTTCAGCAATAAAATCCATCAATTCATGCCATTCCGCAGGGTAAAAATAAAAACATTCTTTATCTGCCATCGGATTTAACACTTGTCCGCCCGTCACAATGAATTTGAAAACCGACTCCGAACTCAATAAACTACTTTTTAACCAATCTAATTGTCGCTTTCCATAAAACAATTTATTTTTATTGGGTTTGTTCCCAATGCTATCGGGCAAATTGTTCGCAGACCGATAATAACGGTCATCCATTAGAAAAAATTCGCAATCACTCCATTTAAATTTGGAATAAATCCCCGCATGGTCTGGTTGACCAAACGTTTTATTGCCCCAATAGTTTTTAAATGTTTTTAATGTATAATCCTTTAATTCATAATTGCCATCACTATCATTCGGTCCGTAATCATGGTCATCCCAAATGGCATAATTGGCTCGAGTGCCGCGCAATTTTTGCATTTCGGGCGTTTTGAAATTATAACTATATCGATAGGAAATGCCCGCCGCCGAACTATAATCCGCTTCCCGCAAATACACATTATCGCCGTCCCAAATCATAAAATCGGTTGGAATATTGCCCATGGTTTCCAAAATTTTAGGATTTCTGCCATAAGGTCTGCCTGGACGGTCATAAATGGAGTCATTAATATACACACAACTGCCAAACAAAAAGTTGAAATCAGGAGCATCTTTGCGCCATTCCCATAATTCTTTGGTTTTGAAACGAGTGGGAAAAGCAACTTGCATCACGGCATCATCCAAAAGAATTTCATATTCATAAGTCGTATTCATTTCCAATGGCTCTAAAACCAACTTAATGGGATTATAAGATTTGCCCAAAGTACCTGTGTACCGAACATTATTTTTAACTGAGGGTTTATCCTGCGCCCAAAAACGAATTTCGGCAGAACGAATCGTTGGCGCGACTTCCAACCAAATCAATGCTTCTCGGTGCTCAATGTAACCAAGCATTGGACCCGAAATTAATTGAGCATGAGCGAAATAATTGATTAACAATAAGTTGAATAAGAGTATTTTTTTCATATTATTTTAATAAATAGTTGTCTCTATAAATTTAATTGAAAGGTATTTGCAAAGGTATTTCGTTTTCAAAAATTTTCGCTTTAAAAATCAATAAAATCGCTAACTTTGCTTCGGAAATTAAAAAAAAACGAGATTGCCAATTGCACAAATCGCTTAGTGTCAAAGAATTATGTTGGATGAACGTCTAAATTTGCTGAACGACCAAGAATTAATTAGCCATTACCGTTCCACACAGGATGTGCGGGCGGTGGGCGCGTTATTCCAACGATATAAACATTTGGTTTATGGCGTATGTGTTAAATATTTCAAAAATACCAACGATGCAGAAGATGCGGTTATGGAAATTTTTGAAAAATTGCATCTTGATTTAAAGAAGTCTGAACCGAATCAGTTCAAATCTTGGCTCTACATGGTGGCGCGCAATCATTGTTTGATGCAATTGCGCAAAGCGGGGCTTGCAGTGGAGTATCCCGAAACGTTGCCGCAACAAGAAACCGCGACAGATGATTTAGATGATAAGATGATACAAGAAGTTTTGTTTGAAAAATTAGAAAAAGGTTTGTTTGGTTTGCGCAGTGAGCAAAAAATGTGTTTAGAATTATTTTATTTGAAAGAAATGTCTTATAAACAAATTGTGGTTCAAACGGGTTTTGGATTGGCTGAGGTGAAGACACATCTTCAAAATGGTAAATTAAATTTGAAAAAACTATTATCGAAAGATAGGTTTTGAATTAGGATTTTTAGGATTATTTTAGGATTTTTAATCCTAAAAATCCTAATTCAAACCATTCACATTCAATGATTTAAATTAATAAAAAAATGAATAACATCGTACCCGCCGATGAAGATTGTCTTTCGCAAGACCAACTTTCGCGCTACGTCCAAGATGATTGCAACTTGGAGGAAATGCGATGGATTGACCGCCATTTGTTGCGCTGTCCTCTGTGTACAGACGCGATGGAAGGTGTAATGTCATCAGATATGGTTGATTTTGAATCAGTTATGTCGCGGGTGGAAATGAAAATCGACGCAAAAATTCAATCCAATTGGACAATTCAAGTGGATACACCTACGATTGCGCCAACGCCCAATCCACGATGGACGATTGGGACACGCGGGGTGCGATGGGCTGCGGCGGCAGGTTTAACGGGCATTATGACTTTGGGAATTTGGCAATATAATACGCAAAATAGTTATAAGTTGCAAGAAACCCCTCCAAGTGTTGCTATGGAAGCTATGGAAGCCATGCCTGCTGCTGTTGAAGATATGGCTGCTGCCGCGCCTGTGGCACCTGCTGCGCCATCCAGTGTGATAGGTAAAAATGCGCCAAGTGGGGCGGCTTTGCCACCGAAAAAAGCACCTGATGGAGCTATTGCCTCTAAAACGGTTGCACCCAATCCGACTCAAAATAATGAATCTGCACCTCCAAGTGATTTGAATCAATCAAAAACAGATGGGTTAGGGACTTCCATTGGAGGAGAACTTGCAGATGGGTATCCAAAGAAAAACAAAGTTGAGTCGCCTATTGCAGATTTTTCTATGGAAAAACCTCGTTATGGCAATATAAAAATTGAAAAAACACAAGACGGAAAGTCGGCAGAAGCGCGAACCACTAAAGATATTGTGATTACCAAACCAACTGCGCCAGCACCAGCAGCCATACCACCGCCAGCTGTTTATGAACCGAATGGGGGTTACGCAGGTGCGGCAAATCAGCAAGCGCAAAGTACAGGTTATCCTACTAAAAAAGCGAAAGTTACACCGAATGCTTCTATGAATACAACGCAAGCATTATATCAAAATGCTTATAATTCGTATCAACAAAAAAGTTATACAGAAGCGATTGCAGGTTTTAATTTAGTTTTGGGACAGCAGCCTTTGGGCGAGAGCAGTATTTATGAAAATACATTGTGGTATTTGTCAGATGCCTATTTGCAAACGGGCGATAAAGTGAAAGCAAAAGCATTGTTAGAACGCATTGTTGCTGAAAAATTGCAATTTCAAAGAAAAGCAACTCAAAAATTGAATAATTGGAAAGATTAAATTTGGATTCTTTGACGTACAACTTTCGCAAAGTGTCTTTTTTAATTATTTTAAAACAAATTTTCTCAGTCCATGACAAATTTTATAAAAAAGACACTTTGCGAAAGTTTTTTCAATGAAAAACAAGAAAGAATCCCAAAAATCCAAGTTTAAAACGTGACTTTTGTGTATCTTTGCGTCACAGACAGTACGGGAAATATATTAGCTTCGCTTACAAACCAACATTATGAAAAGTATCACCAGCCTTGCCGTGATGACCTTATTAGGTATCATTGGAACATTAGTTGCGTTAAATTACTATGTGAATTACTATAAACCGCAAAAACAGGCTTCGCTCGCAACCAAATCGCCTGTTCAATCCGACATAGTTGTTCTCCAAGATTCGCTCCACAACATTCCAGACATGGTTTCGCCTGTTGCAACACCGTTGTCGAATCCGACGACTGCTGTACCGACGAATAGCACCCCTGTAAAAACGGTCGAGCCTATCAAACCTGCTCCAAAAGCCGTAACTCCTGCCATTGCAAGTATCCCGAAAAGTGCTAATGTGACTATTGCGCCGCCTGTAAAACCAGTTGCGCCTGTCAAAATAGTGCCGAAAACGATTCCTGTGGATGCGGGTATTGCGAGCAAAGGCGTAGAAAAAGTAAAAGAGGTCTTGAATGTGGAAGTTGCGCCGACAAAAGGTTTGCATTATGTTGTCATTGGGAGTTTTTCGGATGAAAAAAATGCAAAATCGGCTTTACAAAGTTACGCATTAAAAAACTTGAGTATTCATAAAGATGGCAAATTGTATCGTTTAAGCGCGGGCGCGTACCCGACTGCTGCGGCTGCCAAATTACGGATGGGCGAACTCCAACATCAGTCCATCGAAAGTATTGTGATTCAGCACTAAGATTAATCTTTTTTCCAACTAACAACTAATAGCGTTTTAAAAGACTATAGGTCTTCTTAAAGCATTGGGATTCATTTGTTTAAACTTTAAAAAAAAAGTATTATGCAGTACGTAACAAACTTTTTGACAAGCATCTCCGGACATCTTACAGGCGTATTAGGAGCGATTGTCACCTTATGTGTCGGCTTGATTGTAGCCGATTTAGTGCGCGGTTTAGTGGTTCGCATGATTAGCCGTTCTGGGCTGACTGCAAAACTTAATTTGGGCGCGGATGGCATGCGCCCCGAAGTAGCGATTGGCAAACTTATTTATTACCTATTGGTTTTGATGGTTTTGATGATTGTTTTGGAAATGATGGGTGTAAGCAATGTGTTAGAACCGCTTAAAAACATGGCAAGTAAGTTTTTTGCCTTCATTCCGAATGTGATTGCGGCAGGCATTATTGGTTATGTCGGTTATATTTTGGCGACTTTGGCTTCTAATGTGGTGGGCATGAGCAGCGATTTTTTCCAGCCGTTGATGACGCGTTTCAATGTTTCGCCTGAATTTAATGTGATGAAGTTGGTAAAACAGATTGTTTTTATATTTATTTTCATCCCCGTTTTGATAGCGGCTTTGGACGCGTTGAAAATTACAGCGATTTCGGAGCCTGCTAAAAATATGTTGAATACGTTTATCAACGCTATTCCAAATATTATTGCAGCAGTCGTATTGATAACGGTTTTTTATATTGGTGGAAAATATTTATCGACGTTGTTGCGCGATTTATTGACTTCTTTGAAAACGGATGAATTGGGTCAAAAATTAGGCTTGACCGATTTGTTTGGAGCTGATTTCAGCATTGCAAAGACCTCTTCTAACTTTTTGTTTGCATTTATCGTCTTAGGTGGTGCCATGGCAGGGATGGAAAAATTAGGTTTGAGCCATTTGAGTGGTTTAATGACTGGAATTTTGCATCTTTGCGGCAAGATTGCATTAGGTTTGGCGATTATCGTTGCGGGAACGTTTGCGTCGAATCAAATTTTCAGCGCGATGGCTAAAAATGAAGAAAGTCGTTTTATGGCATCGATTGCACGGGTTGCGGCAATGGCACTTTTTATCGCTATGGGCTTGCGTTCTATGGGCATTGCAAATGATATTGTAAGTTTAGCGTTTACGTTATTGATTGGTTCTGTGGCAGTTGCGATAGCTGTGGCGTTTGGCATGGGCGGTCGAGAAACAGCAGCGAAAATGTGGGCAGATTTTTATAATAAAGTTAAAAAATAAGGGAATCAGGAATAAAGGATTTTTAGGAATATAAGGATGCATTGCTTGATTTTTTCTGCAAACAATTAAGCAATTCGTCCTTATATTCCTAAAAATCCTTCATTCCTAATTCAAAAATATAAAACAAAATTTATAAAATAGTATTTAATTATAAAAAATTTGTTTTTTACAATTAAAATAATTGCTTGATTATATCAAAAATAGTATCTTTGCTGCCATGTACAGGATAAGTGAATATAAAAATGAGATTATTAAATGGTTGCACACCTTAGAAAGAGGAGCCACTTTTTCCAATCGTGCAGGTTATTTTGACTCCAATAAAGATGCTGAAGAATTTTATCGGGGTTTGTTAAACCTTTTTTTGGGTTGGCAGTTAAAAGGGTTGAATACTGCAAATGAACCTCAATATGAGGGCGCAGATTTAGGAGATTGGGATTTGAAAATTGCAGTTCAAATCACTTCCGAAGATAGCTCCGAAAAGATACATCATTCTATTCGCGGCTTTATGAATAAAAGTTTAAAAGAGGGTTATAATACCCTCTATGTATTGATGTATCGTGGAAAAAAATCATATCCGAGGGCGGATTTTGATAAAACGGTTAAGAAATCATTTGAATTTGACAAAGATAAACATATTATTGACCATAGTGATTTGTCTGCCCTTTTAAAAGATGCGCAAGCCGATTATGTAGAGGCGCTCTATACTTACATGAGTCAAAAAATGAGTGTCAGTTATAGTGGTTTGGACGATTCAATAGCAGATTTAGGCATTATTGACGATATTATTGACCATTTATTAGAGAATACTCCCAAAAAAGTGAGCCGTGCTTCGGAAATTGCTATTTCCCTTGCGTTCACCAAATTGAAAGTTAAAGTACCTATCAATTTTCCAGAACCGCAACGAAAACGAGTATCGGAAATGATTATCAATACTTGGGATAAACAGCAATTGGTGAATAATTATCTTTCAATATTGGACGAAGAGAGTAAAATTATTGATTTAAAAGAAATTATACAACAAAATTATTGTCAAATTCGAGGAACTACAGACCCTGAAACGCCGATTCAAGACGTTAAGTGGGTTGAATTACTGAGTCTTGGGCTTTTGCAAGCGCATAAACGATTGAATCCTCATTATCAAGCGAATGCTAAAGCAATTATATTTTGTTTCTTTGAATTTTGTTACATTGGTGAAAAAACAATAGAAGAAAAACAGTTATCTTTATTTTAGCTATGTTTATACCGAACAAGCATGAGCACCTACACAAATGTACCATGGTAGTAGGGGCAAATATTATAGCGTCTTTGAAAAAAAAAGACTATAATATTGAAACTTTGTTTCAACATATCAAGCAACGTTTTCAAAAAGAAATTTCATTAAATCAATATTATAATGCGTTGACTTTTTTGTGGTTAACCCAAATTATTGATATACAAAATTTTACAATTAAATTAAAAAAATAATGTTTCTGAAAAGACTTTATAGTGAACCCTTTGGATTGTTCCGTTCTGGCAAACGAGAACATCCTCACACGATTGTCTTTAAGGAAGGTTTTAACTTTATTTTTGGTAAAAAAGATAAAAGTGATAGCAAAGAGCCTTTAAATGGTTTGGGAAAATCAACGGTAGCGGATTTAATAGATTTTTGTTTATTAGCGGATTTTAGTACTAAAAATTCAAGATTATATAAAGAAAAAAATAGATTAGAAAAATATCTAATTGTTTTGGAGTTTGAAGTGGATGATAATCTTTATATGATTAAAAGAAATGTGCTGACTTCACAAGAAGTGCTTATTGGTTTAAATAATAGTTTGAACCAACTGTTTTTAAAAGATGCAAAATCGTTTCTTTTTCAATTGATGTTTAAGAATAGTGCTTATGAAGGAGTTGCATTAGAAAAATGGTATCGGAATTTCATGGCTTTTTTTCTTAAAGTCCACAAAAAAGCGAAAGGGGAATTTACGGATCCGATCCATTTTATACCGACAAGCAAATTATGTGAACTCAATCCATATCATTTTTTACTTTTGGGGTTGGATAATACCTTACTTTACGAAAATTTTGAGCTTCAAAAAGAAGTTCATGAACGACAAACGGCTCTGATTCAAATCCGCAAATTTATTGAAAAGAATTATAATTTAGATATAAAACAGGTTGATAGTCAATTAAGTAAATTAAAAAATGATATTAAAAAGAGTAAAATCGCTATTGATGCTTTTAAATTGGCAGAACATCATAAAAACGTAGAAGTAGAACTGAATAACCTAACAGGACAAATAAAAGCATTGTCGGAACAGAATTTTTGGAATCAAAAAAAAATTACAACTTACAAAGAGAGTTTTGAATTGAAAGATGTACTTAGTGAAAATACCATTCGAGATATTGGAAAACTTTATAAGGAGTTAAATGAGCAATTAAGTCAAATTGTACAACATTCATTAATAGAAGCGATTGATTTTAGAAAAAAATTGGCACAATCCAGAGAAGAATTTTTAAAATTAGAGATACAAACACTCGAAATGGAGGTTCAAACCAATGAAAAGAAAATACAAGTTTTGGATAAACAACGGCGCGATTTTTTTTTATTGTTAAAATCGAAGGAAGCATTTACCGATTTGACACAGGCTTTCTATTATTTGGCAGCGCGAGAACAAGAGTATGCCCATTTAGAAAGTAGAATCAAAATGTTTAAAGATTTAGAATTAGAAAAACTTTCTTATAAGAAGCGAGATGCTGATATTAGTTTAAAAATGAATGCTTTTATCAATGGTATTCAAGACAATATCAATGGGTTTGAAAAAATATTTTCGGAAGTTTATAACCAACTTTACCCACATAGTCAAAGCTCTGGTTTTTCAATTACCTCCAAAGATAGCATCGATAAAATTAAAATAGATATTTCTTTTGATAAAGATGAATCCAAAGGTTGGAATAAAGGACGGACTTTGGTATATGACATAGCAATAATGTTTCATGCAATTAGTCAAAGTATTAAAATTCCTCACTTTTTGCTCCATGATGGCATTTTTGATGGCATGGATAAATCTCAATTTGTTGCATTGTATCATTTTGTTGCCACTTTGCAACAACAGGGCGTTCGATTTCAGTATATTGTAACGATGATTGAGGAAGGAGAATTAAAAGGGAATTTTGGTAGAACGGATGAGTTAACCATTGAAAATATTGCTGAAGACGCAATTGCGGTCTTTTCTCCAAATCATAAATTATGGATAGATAAATAAAAATATGAATCCGATTACCCTCTCGAAACGCGGCGAAAAAGCATCCGAAACGGTGATGCGCGTCGATTTGAACCTCTATTTTGAGGCAATTGAAAATATTTACCATGAACATGACAATCCAAATGGCGGTTTCCCCCTCAATGTAGCTGAAAATAAGTTGAGTTGGGCGATGTTGAAAGCGAAATTGGAAAGCATTTCAAGGACGCAACCGATTCCAGATTGGGTTGCGGGCTATACTTCCACTTTGGGTTTGCCGCCATTTAGGAAGGCATTGGCGCATTTTTTATCCAAATTTTTAACAAAATGCCCGATTGACCCTGATAAAATGGGGATTTCGCCGGGCGCAACAGGCGTGATTGAAGTGACTGCGTTTATTCTCGGCGATGCAGGTGATGTAGCGGTCTTTCCCGCGCCTTGTTATCCTGTTTATAAAAACGATATTGGCAGTATATCTGGATTAGAAAGATATGATTTAATTACGCATCATGAGTTGGCAGACCTTCAAAATGGACTATTGCTGGATATTCCACACTTAGAAAAAGCCCTTGCAGACCTTCAAAAAGCAGGAAAATGTTTTAAAATGTTGGTTTTGACCCATCCTGATAATCCAACAGGTGGCATTTATGAAACGGCACAATTAGAAAAAATCGCGGATTGGTGCATTTCAAAAGAAATTCATTTGGTCGTCAATGAGATTTATGGCTTATCGTTAATCAATACGCATCATCCCGAAATTGCAAATGATTATGCGAAAAGAATTGATTTTCAATCATTTGCGCAACTAATGGAGCTTAAAAAAAGCCCGTATTTGCATTATTGGTATGCCTTATCGAAAGATTTTGGGATTTCTGGATTTAGAGTTGGATTGGTTTATTCCCACAACGAAACGTTTATAAAAGCGTATCAAAATATTAATTTAGGACATACGATTTCCAATCATACGCAATGGTTGTTGCAAATGTTGATGGAAGATGACGATTTTATGGATGATTACATTCGACGCAATCAACGCGCTTTGACCGAATCTTATGTGGTGGTAGTTCGATATTTGAAAAATTTAAAATTGCCTTATGTGCCATCGTATGGGAGTTTATTTGTTTGGTTGGATTTATCCGAATTTTTAGAATCCAATACGCCCGAAGCAGAAGTGGCTTTTTGGACAGCTTTTTATCGCGGTACAGGCATCTTGCTCACGCCCGGAGCTGGTTTTGGACACACCAAACAGGGACAATTTAGAATGGTTTTCCCATATATTTCAAAATCCGATTTGAAAGTAGCGATGGAACGATTCAGTGCTTTTGTCAAAGCGAAACGCTATGCATCACAAATTTAAGTAGTTGAATCGAAATAAACTATCAAAATGCAACTCATTGATAATCAACGTATTCGTATTGAATCAAGGTCGGCGAGGTTGCAACCTCGCCGACCTTTTGGATAGGTTATTTCAATTGAACTACTTTATCGCTTTAATCTTTCAAAAATAATGTATTTTTGCGGTAAAATCAAAAAGCGCATATGCCGACCAATCAAAAAGCAGCCGATATTATTCGGGAAGTCCGCGATATTTTCACGGCGCACCTTGAACAAACAGGGTGTCGCAAAACGCCAGAACGCTACGCCATTCTTGAAGAAATTTATAGGCGCGATGACCATTTCGACGCAGAAGCCCTGTATATCCATATGAAAAATCAGAGTTATCGGGTCAGTCGTGCCACCGTTTACAACACGTTGGAACTCTTGGTGCATTGCGATTTGGTCAAAAAACATCAATTTGGCAAAAATTTGGCGCAATATGAAAAATCGTTTGGATTTAAACAACATGATCATGTGATTTGCACGCAGTGCAGCACCGTGACGGAGTTTTGTGACCCGCGCATCCAAAATATCAAAACAATGATGGGAGACATTTTGAATTTTGAAATTACACATCATTCTTTAAACTTATATGGTTTATGTCACGCTTGTCAGAAAGAGCGCGATTATCATCGGCAAGGAGATTTTTTATTAAACGATTAAAAAAAGAGAAAACAACCTAACTTTGTGCTTTTAAAATAGCAAAATCATGAAAATTAATAGTATTCAATTTGAAGACAAATCTCGTGGGTGGCGTTTAGAGCCTTTTGAACTCAAAAAACTCACGCTTTTGGTTGGTGCATCTGGCGTTGGTAAAACGCAGATACTTCGGGCTATTATGGCGATTCATGAGATAAGTTCTGGGAAATCTATCAATGGAGTTCAATGGCGTTTTGATTTTCAAACAATTCATGATGAAAATTATATTTGGGAAGGTGCTTTTCAAGTGAAAGATACATCTATTTTTTTTGCAGATGATGACGATGATGAAAAACAAAAAGACAAACCCAAAATCGTTTTTGAAAAATTGTTTAGAAATGGCAAACAAATTATTGACAGAGATGCAGGTAAAATCATATTTGAGGGTAAAGAAACCATTAAACTTTCACAATATGAAAGCGTGCTTAATTTGCTAAAAGCCGAAAATCTGATTGAGCCAGCTCATTTAGGTTTGAATCAACTGTCATTTAGTGAGCAATCTAATTCGATGCAAGCGTCGGGAACGTTTCGAGTAATGATGCTGAATGCGAATCAATTGGCAAAAAAATATAATACAATAGCTAAAATCCAAGAAGGCAATTTGGAAACCAGTCTAAAACTTTTTCTAATTGCTAAGATAGATAAAAAATTATTTAATATTATCAAAGAGCGATTTATAGCTATTTTTCCACAAGTGACGGATTTGAAAGTAGCTCCCTTAGAGGTTAGAGATGTAGATATGCCTGATTTTTTCAAGGAATATCCTTTTTTGCAAATCAAAGAGGCGGGCGTTGATAAGTGGATTCAGCAAAATAGGATTTCATCGGGCATGTATCGAACGCTTATGCATATCAGCGAACTCTATTTGTGTTCAGAAGGAACTGTTTTTCTGATTGATGAATTTGAAAACAGTTTAGGCATCAATTGTATTGATGAATTGACAAGCGATATGCTCAAATCGAAACGGAAATTGCAATTCATTTTAACGAGTCATCATCCGTATATTATCAATAATATTCATTTTGATAATTGGAAATTAGTGACTCGAAATGCAGGTGTGGTGCGCACGCATAACGCTTCCGAATTTAATTTGGGGAAATCTAAGCATGATGCATTTATGCAATTAATGCAATTAGAAGCCTATCAAACAGGTACCGAACAACAATGAACGTGTATTTTTTAGTAGAAGGCAAGAGAACCGAGAAAAAAGTCTATCCTAAATGGCTTGCTGAACTGGTTCCACTCTTAATGGAAGTGGATGACCCTCATAAAGCGGTCTCCAATAACTATTATATGTTTAGTGGTAATGGGTTCCCGTCTTTGCTTCACAATCATCTTACGAATGCCATTTGTGATGTGAATGAGATGGGTAATTTCGATTATTTTGTAATCTGTCTGGATTCGGATGAGGCTTCTGTTGAAGAACGGAAACAGGAAGTGATGGATTTTATGACTTCGCAAAGGGTTGTGCTTATGGAAAAAACTCAATTTATCCTAATCATTCAAAATAAATGTATTGAAACATGGCTTTTGGGCAATACAAAAGTTTTCAAAAGAAATCCACATAGCCCTGATTTACGTACATACATAAATTTTTATGATGTGTCTAAACAAGACCCTGAACGGATGCCTAATTTTGATGAATTTGAAACAACAGCCCAATTTCACGAATGTTATTTGAAAGAACTATTATCTGAACGCAATATTCAATATACAAAGAAAAATCCTCGAAGCGTTACAGAAAAAGCATATTTACATCAATTAATCCAAAGAACGGTAAAAACAAATGACATTCCATCTTTTGCTTATTTTTTGGCGTTTTGTGCGGAGCTTAATAAAAATATTAAAAATAAAAGTATTTGAAAACCATTAATTATCAATAAAATATGAAAGTAGATGTATTACTTGGTCTCCAATGGGGCGACGAAGGAAAAGGTAAAATTGTGGATTATCTCGCGCCGCGTTATGACATCGTGGCAAGGTTTCAAGGCGGTCCGAATGCGGGACATACGTTAAAATTTGGTGGTAAAAAGTATGTATTGCATACCATTCCATCTGGTATTTTTCGGGAAAACTTGATAAATGTGATTGGAAATGGGGTGGTGATTGACCCGATTACCGTCGAAAAAGAATTGCATTTATTGAAAGAAACAGGAGTTTCGTTTTTGAAACGTTTGTTTGTGGCGAAAAAAGCACATTTGATTTTGCCCACACACCGTTTGTTAGACGCAGCGAGTGAATCGATGAAAGGCAAAGAAAAAATTGGTTCTACGTTGAAAGGGATTGGACCTACTTACATGGATAAGACGGGGCGTAATGGTTTGCGGGTTGGCGACATTTTGTTACCCAATTTCTTGGATAAGTATAATCGATTGAAAAACAAGCATTTAGAATTATTAAAAATATATCCTGCGTTATATGATTTTCCATTAGAAGCAGAAGAAGCTAAATGGTTTTCTTCGTTGGAAACCTTAAAATCGTTGCAACTCATTGATTGTGAATACTATATCAATGATGCTTTGCGTGAAGGTAAACGCGTTTTGGCGGAAGGGGCGCAAGGCTCCATGCTGGATGTCGATTTTGGCACTTATCCGTTTGTAACTTCTTCCAATACGATTACGGCGGGCGTATGTAGTGGTCTTGGCGTTGCGCCGACGGCGGTGGGCGAAGTGATTGGCATCACGAAAGCGTATTGTACGCGGGTCGGTTCAGGCCCGTTTCCGACGGAATTGAACGATAGTATGGGCGCGTTTTTGCGCAAAGAAGGGGCAGAATTTGGTTCGACGACAGGGCGTGCGCGGCGATGTGGTTGGATTGATTTGCCTCAATTGAAATATGCCATCATGTTGAATGGAGTGACGCAAATCGGGGTGACTAAAATGGATGTTTTAAACAGTTTATCAGGCATTCGATTGGCGACACGTTATAAGTATCAAGGAGATACACATACGGATTTGCCGTATGATATAACGGAAATCCCTGTGGAACCCGTCTATGAAACCGTAAAAGGTTGGGAACAATCGTTGGAAGGCATCACGCATTTAGAGGATTTGCCAAAACAGGCGGTTGCGTTTTTGGATAAAATTGCGGCGTATTTGGGCGTTCCGATTACCATCGTTTCAACAGGTCCAGAACGGGAAAAATTGATTACATTGCCTAAGCATTTTGAAATTTTTTAAATCGCCCCACTTTATTGGTCGATTTTTAGTTTCCGCATCTTCAAAGTGCGGCAAGTTGTAACTTGCCGCACTTTTTTCCACTGCTTTCGTTTGAAATTGAAAAGCAAAAAGAGTACACAAGGGATGTGCAACCTAAAAATCTATTTGGGCAAGTGGGTCGATTTTTATCCCTAACTTTGTACCATTGTAAACTCAAATAACCTCAAAAAACAAGGTGTGAAAAAAAGATTTGATTAGGATTTAGCATTTTACTCCTTTTAAGTGTGTGTATTTACCATTTGGAAGATTTCAAAATCCTTCAAACGCTATCATACTTATAATATTTTATTTTTAAACGATTGAATTACAATCAATTATGGCAATACATATTTTAGAAACTGTAACGCGTTTAAATCGCCCTTTGTCAGAAGTTTTTGATTTTTTTAGTCGTGCCGAGAATTTGAATAAGCTCACGCCGCCAGAATTGGAGTTCAAAATCATGACTCCACTGCCAATAAACATGCAGAAAGGGGCGCAAATTGATTACAAAATCAAACTTTCGGGCATCCCCTTCAAGTGGCGCACTCGGATTACGGCTTATGAACCGCCCTATCGATTTGTGGACGAACAAGAATCGGGTCCCTATCGAATTTGGCATCACGAACACCGATTTGAAGACAAAGGCGACCATGTTTTAATGACCGACCGCGTTCAATTTCTATCGCCCGGTTGGTTTTTAGAGCCGATTATCAACAAATGGTTTATAGAACCGCGTGTGAAAGCCATTTTCGAGTACCGCACCCAACAATTAAAAACCCTTTTTTAACGAATGAATCCCTTAATCTCCGCAAATTTTGCGGAGATTAAGGCGTATATTTGCCGCATTAAAAAAAAGAACATGCGCTACATTCATCAACAAAAAAATTGGGCAACTTTTTCATGGGACAATAATGCCTTGATTACGCCATTAAGTACGGTCCGCTATTTGCAAGGAAAACTCATTAGCAAGATGTCAATGCTTGGTTTTGCCTTCCAACAAGAGGCTTTTTTGGAAACATTGACGGTCGATATTGTCAAAACCAATGAAATTGAAGGGCAATTTTTGCAACCTGAGCAAGTACGTTCTTCGATTGCGCGGCAATTGGGTATGGAAATTCATGGTTTGATTCCTTCGGATAGGCATATCGAAGGAGTCGTGCAAATGATGTTGGACGCAACTCAAAACACTCAAAGCCCCTTGACGAGTGAACGGTTGTTCGATTGGCATGCGGCATTGTTCCCGACAGGCAGAAGTGGCATGTATAAAATAGCAGTTGCACAGTGGCGAAAAGATGAAAAGGGCGCGATGCAAGTCGTTTCGGGCGCATTCGGGCAGGAGCAAGTGCATTTTCAAGCCCCTGCTGCCGATAGATTGGAATCCGAAATGAGTCTTTTTTTGCAATGGTTTAATGGAACACAGGTACTGGATCCGATTTTAAAGGCAGGCATTGCGCATCTTTGGTTTGTGACGATTCATCCTTTTGAGGATGGGAATGGACGGATGGCGCGGGCGATTGCGGATATGCAATTGTCCAAAGCAGATGGTGTTTTGCAACGTTTTTACAGTATGTCGGCTCAAATTCAGTTGCAACGCAAACAATATTACCAGATTTTGGAAAAAACGCAAAAGGGTGATTTGGATCTAACCGAATGGCTTTTATGGTTTTTGGCCTGTCTAAACATCGCCTTGCAAGACAGTGAGGTTATTTTGAATCGGGTTTTGCAAAAAGCGCGTTTCTGGGATAAACAGGCTAAGACCATCCTCAATCAACGCCAAATAATGATGTTGAACAAACTTTTGGGCGTTTTTGAAGGGAAATTAACGGCGGCGAAATGGGCTAAAATGACAAAAAGTTCTAATGACACGGCATTGCGCGATATTCAAGATTTAATCCAAAAAAAGATATTGAAAAAAGAAGATGCAGGTGGCAGAACGACAAATTATAATATATTATTTGAATAAGTAGTTGATTTTCAAGATAGTATAACGTTTGGAGGGTTTAAAACCCTCCAAACGTTGTTGTCGGGTATTTAAATTTTAACTACTTAAATGGACACTATTGGAACGCATTATCCGCGTTCCAATGGTATCATAATCTGCAAATTATTGTATTTTTCGTCCGCCTGCAACCCGCGATAAGGTTTCTGTTTTCCGCACTTTATCCAAATCCACCATCAAAGCCGCAAAAGCACTCGCGCCCGCCGCCCAATACACTTTATCGTCATAATGCACTTTGCCTTGTCTATCTTGCCAATCCGTTGCCAATAAAACATACGTTCCACCGCGTTTTGGATTCGGTCCGAAAGTCAAATAGCGTTTATCACTGCCTTCATCGAAACTCACCGCAAATTTATCATCCTTCACGCGAAATAAAAACACGCCAGGTGTACCTCTGCGAATCCGCACTTCTTCCACTTCGCGCCCTTGCACGATTTTAATTTTTCCAGCAATAATGTCACCTTTTGCATGGGTTGCATCGCGGTAAATCACCACATCTTCGGAGAGATAAAATTGAATTTTCTTCAAATTATCGTCCGAATTGCTCACATCGTGCAATGTATTGGCGGTAAAAGGGTGTAAAACAGGGCTGCAACTTGTGCCAAGACAAGCTATCAAAGCCATACTCATAAGCGTATTCAAAATTTTCATAAAATTATTTTTTTAAAGTTATAATCCATTGAAAAACAAAAGATTGAAAAACAAAGATTGTCCTCTAAAAGGATTTTTAAAACAGCATTTCATACCGTCAAAAAATGAAATACTTCCAATAGAACGCTAAATTAAGCCCAAAAAACAACCAAAACCCGTTTTTAAGAAGACTTTAATACCTTTTAACGTTGATTTAACGTCACAAAAATCAAAAATTCAGTGAAACAAAAATTCCTGTCGGCGCGATGTTTGCACCGTAGCAACCGAATCAAAACACTTTTTTTTAACAAAACCGATTGTAACCTAAAACGTTATCAAACATATCAAAACCATTGTAGTTCATCATTCAAAAACCTAAAATATGAGAACAACGAACCACTCGTTCGCCCGTTTGGGCAAAGCATTTTTGATGTTAGCGGCTGCTTTCACCGCAAACCCAACTGCACAAGCGGATTGCGTATATGAAAAAGTCTTGACGGGTCAAGAGTTTGGCGTAGGCGTGATGTTGACTTGGGGGACTTCGACCGAAACGAATAATTCCGTTTTTACGGTGGAGCGTTCTGAGAATGGCATTGATTTTCAACAAGTTGGAACGGTGCGCGGCGCGGGTACTTCCCGTAAAGCGAAGGCTTACAACTTTTTGGATGCTGCTGCCAATGGTCAAAAAATCTATTATCGCTTGAAACAAGTCGATAATGATGGTACAGCGAGTCACACAGACCCGATTTCGGTCAAAAAAGTGATGGAAAATCAAATGGTTGTCGTTAAAATGTCGTCAGAGGCTTCTAACAAAGGTTTTGAAGTGACATTGGACGCGGCGGCGGAAGGTGAATTGACTTGCTTGGTCAAAAACACGCAAAACCAAACCGTCATGCAACGCACACAACGCCTTATCAATGGCTTGAATACGGTTGCTATCGACATGAAAGGTTTTCCAGAAGGCATTTACAAATTGGTTTTGGTTCGGGATAAGGAAGAAGAAACCCTTGTTTTGCGCAAAACGCGGGAAGATATGGATTCCAATTCTAATGTAGCGTCTGATAGAAAGGCGAAACCTGCTAAAAATTAAAAGGAACCAAAGAAACACTGAGTGTCATTTTTCACATATCAAAGCGTTTTGTCGGTTCGCCGATAAAGCGTTTTTTTTATGCATACGCATCGTAGTCGGGAACTGCGTAGGTTTCGGAAACCTTGAAGGTTTCCGAAACCTACGATGCTTTTTTGAATTTGGCATGATTTTTATTAAGATGTTGCATGCAGGTTTTTAATATAATTAAAAAACTTGCCTTATACGAAGCATCATAAGAAATGGTTCGACTGTTACCTAAAACCCCATTCTTTTTTTTGAAGCATTTTTCAAGAAAATGTGGATAACTATGTGGATAACTTTTTGTTTTAATAACAAAATTGCACCTAAATCATTGAACAACAATGAATTAGGTGCTTTTCCTGTTTAAAGTTATTAACATAAAATGTGGATAACTTTTTTCACTAAAACGGATTAACTTAAACATTCTCGCAATCCATATAATCCATTGGATTTAATAATTCACCCTTTTTTCGGATTTCGAGGTGAATATGATTCTGCATCGGCGCACCATATTTTTCTGCAATCGCTTGACAAATCGCAATCGGCTCGCCGCGCTTAACTTGTTGCCCCACTTTATCAGTCGTGCAATACATCATTTTAACTTCATATCCATTCGGATTGCTCAATACCACCACTTTATAGGTTACATCATTGGAATACGCAACGCCTTGACGCACAATGAGTCCACTCATCGGCGCAAGCACAATTTGACCTTTTTTACATAAAAAATCCGCACCTGCGTGTGCATGTCCTGTGCGCGAAGCTCCAAAATGTCCATCTCCTTTCGCATCAACCCGCAAACGCATCGGCTGCAAAATCGGTGCTAAACGACTAAAATCTTCCGCAGGTTCATTGTTAGAAGCCTTTGCATCAGACTTTAGTTTGTAAAAATACAAAAAAGCACCGCCAACAACCCCTACAATGATTTCAAACCAACCAAAATTACTTTCCATTTTATTATAATTTGTTCCAATTTCACCTACACTTTTTCCATTAATAAATCTAAGCCAATATCCGTTCGATAATACTTATTTTCAAACTGAATTTGTTGCGCCACTTGATTGGAAATCGCCAATGCGGATTCAATATCCGTCCCCAAAGCCGTCACCGCTATGACGCGTCCGCCATTTGTAACCAATTTGCCATCAGGCAGCGGGTGTGTACCCGCGTGAAATACCAATGCCGACTCATTTTTCGGGATATTGGTAATCACATCGCCTTTTTTATAATCATTCGGATAGCCGCCCGCCGTCAACATGACGGTTGTAGCCGTCCGACGGTCTTGCAAAATGCTCGCCTCTGCCAATCGCCCTTTATCCAACAAATCAAACAATTTGACCAAATCATTGCGCAAACGCGGAATCACGACTTCTGATTCAGGGTCGCCCAATCGACAATTGTACTCAATTACAAAAGGTTCGCCTTCTACACTAATCAAACCAATGAAAATGAAGCCTTTATAAATAATATTTCTTGTTTTTAAATGCTGAATTGTTGGAATAATGATGCGTTCTTCCACCTTCGCCATCATCGTTTTATCGACAAAAGGTACAGGCGAAACCGCGCCCATCCCGCCCGTATTCAAACCTGTATCGCCTTCGCCCACTCTTTTATAGTCTTTTGCAACTGGCAAAATTTTATAATTGGAACCATCCGTCAACACAAAAACGGAAAATTCAATCCCTTTCAAAAAGGCTTCAATCACCACTTTGGAGCTTGCCGCACCAAATTTCCCATCCAACATGGCTTTTAATTCGCGTTCTGCTTCGCGTAACTCATTGATTATCAATACGCCTTTTCCTGCTGCCAATCCATCGGCTTTCAATACATACGGCGGTTTTTGGGTTTTCAAAAAATCCACGCCTTGTTGATAATCGTTCACTTCGCAATAAGCCGCCGTTGGAATCTTGGCTTCTGCCATAAATTGTTTGGCGAAAGCCTTGCTGCCTTCCAATTGCGCACCCGCTTTCGACGGCGCAATGATGGCAATCTGTTTTAAGGCTTCATCGGCTTTGAAAAAATCCCAAATCCCGCGTACCAAAGGTTCTTCTGGCCCCACCACCACCATTCCAATACCGATTTTTAAAACAAATTTTTTAATTTTTTCAAAATCGTTGATAGGGATAGGGACATTGGTTCCATGTGCAGAGGTTCCGCCATTGCCGGGGGCAATGAATATATTTCTGCAAAGCGGACTTTGCTTCATTTTCCAAGCTAAGGCGTGTTCACGTCCGCCACCTCCGAGTATTAAAATATTCATATTCAATGATTTAT
>JBDLWG010000425.1:0-5707 GCA_039804385.1 Bacteroidota bacterium | reverse complement strand
ATCCAAAAGTGACTAAATTACTTGGTTTCTCGTTAGCGTATCGCTGGACGGATAAAACTTGGATTGAGCAAGGGAATACACAAGGCGATATCTTATTGCCTTCTTGGAATACGGTTGATGCATCTGTTTCGTACAAAATCCCTGCGTATCGCACGATTGTTAAATTCGGTGCGAGCAATTTGTTGAACAAATACTATTCTCAAGGATATGGTTTGGCACAAATCGGGGGCGTTTACTACGTTGCATTGAATTTTGACCAAGTGTTGAATAAGTAATCTATAGGAAATGAAATAAAAAAGGACGCATTTGTTTGTTTTTTGCAAAAAACAAGCAAATGCGTCCTTTTTTTATTTCAGGGAACTTCTAAAAACACATGCCTTGTAAAAAAATGATACTCAATGATTTAAACCTATAAATTTTCATAATAGACTCAAAAAGAACAATTGAAAGGCTACACGCTATCCTAAAAATGAATGCCTACTAAAAAATGATAGTTGCGTCCATCACAAAAAGCCATCACACTTTTAAGATAATTACAGAAATCATTCAAACTTTCATACCATTCCGTGTCGGGCTCAAGCGATTCTAACCGCATAGATGTAAGCCAATTATTCGTAATAGATCGGTATCCACCCTCACTTTTAAATGGAATCTGGTTAACATCGGTTCTACGCCGCCAATTGCCAAACGTGTCGCCCGAACATACCGTCACAAGCGCAACGCAATCGTTGTATGACATTTCTCCACCATTACCATTTTGGGTATAAAAATCCAATATTTCTTGAATAATTGTGGCAACTTCGCATTTTTCGACGGTTGCGACCCGCGTGTTTAAAGCCTCAAAAAAATAAACGTCGCCTTCAATGACTTCCACAAAACGGCGATAAGGACTGCGTTTTGCAAACGTACGCAGTGCCGCAATCCTTTTTTCAACCGTGTAAGCGTTTGGTAGCGTCGATGCTAAACCAAGTCCGTAACTAACACCCATAATTTATATTGTTTTTTTAGAATGTGAAAAGAAGACAAATGTAAGGCAAAAAATGGAGATGCAGCAACAAAAAGCGCATCGTTTAGGACGATTTGACCTAAAGGATGCGCTTATTGATAGCTGAATAAACCCATTTCGTGGAAACGGATGCTGCGTTTTTAGAAAAGCTCCGTTTGTTTGAACCTGTTTTTTACACCAGAATATCTTCTGCTTTTAAAAGTTTGTAAGCTCTCGGAAATTCTTGTTTTACCAAATCACTGAAATTTTTCAGCATCAATTCGACACTTTCAAGGAGTACTTTACGCGGCACCGTACTTTCCAAAAGGATCTTTTCTTTTTGAACCCATTTAAATTGAACTTCCAATGCCGATGTCAAAATTTTCAAAGAAATTCAAGTTCCCACAAATGACGGTGAATGTAGATTTGATTATGTGGCGCGGGTTCGCCCAAAGTTAGACCGAAACGACCGTTCAAAATATCGTGGTGAATTGGTACGGTTTCACGGAGTTGAACTCAAATTGACCAAGCAGGATTTGAAACAAGACCAAAAGTTTGTGAACTACCTGGATTACGTCCACATGATGTATTTTGCCGTTCCATCGGAATTAGTACCAGATGCGTTATTGAAGTTGGAACCATTCCCAAAAATCGGAATCGTGGATTTTAAAACGTGCGAAGTCATCAAACGTGCAACGTTTACCGAAATCTCGGAGATTAAAAAATCTAAAATCGCCTTACAAATGTTGTTCTAAAAAAAAAAGCAGTCCGTTTTTACAATTGGCTGCTTTTTCATTTTATGTGCAAAACAAATATTCGTATTTTTCCGATAATGGATATTATGTTAAATAGAAATTTATAGAGTCATAAAACATTGAAAATCAACACTTTATAAATTGTGTATTTTTTCGATTTTTTGGGCAAAAAAAGCGTGTGACAAAGTGTCATGTACTGAATTACTATCGTTTTTTTTGCTTATTTATGTAAATATTTCAATGATAATATTTACCTATCGTTCTAATTCATTGATTATCAATTAGTTATAACGGCTTTACAAATCAAAGGTGCGATAAATGTTCAAAACTTGAAATAAAAGCAAAATTTGCACCTGTTTAGCCAATCCGATGGAATAATTCAGCAACTTTTGTCAAAACTTTGTTTTTTTTACAGAAAATATTATAAAGCATTTATTTACAATATTTTAGATGTTTTTAGTTGGCTCTACAATCGCCTGTACGTACCTATGTCAAGGAGAAAATCGTACAGACGATTCTAAACGATAGGTACATTTTACACCGCCCCGCAATCGTTCACAATTTTAGGAACAATTATTTTTTCTAAAAAAACAATCCCACATCATGCACCAATGTAAAAGTGTTGTTAGTAGCGGCGTAATGGTGTATTTTTATGCAAAATAAATGTAATTAGTAGATGCAAAATAATATTTTTCAAGCCTCAAAAAGTGCCAAAATCAGTATTATGTAAAAATATTTTTACTTTTTTTTATGTCACATTTTGGCGCAAAAACTGCAAATAAATAGGTGCAATCATTGTATTTTGATAATAAATTTTAAGGCGTAATTAGTTGATTATCAATTATTTAGGTACTTTGTTAAATATTATGTATATATAAAAAATTGCGGACAACGCTTGCATTGACGCATCCCCGCGCCGTCGAGCCGTTGCGTGGGGTTGCGGCGCGGGGTTGTCGGCAATGCGATTGTTCTCGGTCGTTTTTTTAAATATTATTACCCCCAAACTATCATCGGTTCTCCTACAAAAGACCGTTTTGAAGCCTTTGAAGTCAACGATTTACAACTTTCGAAGCGTTTGCTGAATGAATGCTTCTAACACTTGACGATTGGGTAATTCTAACAAATATTTAGAGACAAAAAGTTGATTATCCATTCCTGCGGTTGCATATTGAACCAACGTTTCGTTTTTGCCCGTGACTAACAAAAGTCCTATGGGTGGGTTATCATCGGCTCTCATGACTTCATATTTAAAATAATTAACATACGTATTTAATTGACCTGCATTGACATGATGAAAGTCATCCATTTTCAATTCCACCAGAACGTGACATTTTAAAATCCGATGATAGAACACTAAATCAATAAAGTAGTATTCATCTCCAATTAAGATTTTTTTTTGTCGCGCCTCTAAGCAAAAGCCGTGTCCTAATTCCATCAAAAAGGCTTGTAAATGATCCAGAAGAGCCGATTCAAGGTCTTTTTCTTCCATGATTTCCTGCGCTTTCAACCCTAAAAATTCAAACACATAGACCGATTTTACAATTTCGGTAGGGTGCCCTTTTTCGGTTTTAGCTTGGGTTCATTCGGCAGCTTTCTGAGGATTTTGGCTCAGTCCGACGCGCTCATAGTACAAACTGCTGATTTGACGTTTTAATTCGCGGACTCCCCAACACCCTTTAATACACTCCACTTCATAGAAGGTTCGTTTTAGGGCATCGGAAATCGGAATCAATTCGGCAAAGTGCGTGAATGAAATGTTTTTTAAGAGGATTTCGGACGGCACTTCTAAGGCACCGTCTTTCAATTCGGGGGTCAGTGACCCCCGAATTGAATGCTCTACGAATGGCAGTGCCAATAACCCTGTATCCGTCGCTAACGATTGTTGAAAAACGCGCCCAAATCGTTGATAGACGTGATAGAATTGCCTGTAACGGCGTAATTCGCGCTCATGCATATTCGTCACCTTTCGGGCGGTGAGGGTTTTCGACAATTCAGACAAGAGTTTATCGCCATAAGTAGCTCGGTCTTGCCCCTTCTGTTCGTACTCCACAAGATACATTCCGACCAGCCAATTCCGCAATGTAATGTGGGAATTTAAGGCTCGAACCGCTGCTTGGTGAAGGACGACGTGCGTTTGCTCAATGGTATCCGATAAAAGTTCAAAAGTGATCATGCTCTATTGATTTTGTTTGAAACCACAAAGATAATCCTTTCGCCGATTTTTCGAAATTCTTTTAAAATCGTTTTATTTTTTAGAAGCATGTCTTCAATCCTTTTTCAAATTTTAAACATTGGTCGTACCTATTTGCCTTTAAATCGGTTCCACTTTTGAACCTTTGCAGGGCATATTTGCCCCCAATTTCGTTTCCAATGAGTGCATTTTGTACCATTCCTGCCCGAATTCCATTCGTACAAATCCAGCTTGACCACCACTAAAATCTATAACTTTACCACAAATAATTAACAATGAGTCAGTTCAATATTATTTATATATAAAAATTGCTGCTAACGATGGCACTGACGCAACCCACCCGCGTCGAGCCGTTGCGTGGGTTTGCGCGGGTGGGCTGTCGGCAGTGACCTTGTTGTCAACCGTATTTTCAAATATTATTACTCCTCAAACGGATAATCACTATCTCTTACGGATTTCAAAGGGCTTAAATCCGTTGCGAATTCAAGCGATTTGATAATATCCTTCTCGTTTTTCTTGGAAAACTGCTTAAAAAGGTTTATTTTTGCCTCTAAATCCTTTACAATGACCGAAAAAAATTTAGGACTCCGTTCCTCGGATCCCGCTGCCGACAAAAAAGCGATCTATATGCAATACATCGCTCTACGAAGACGGTTGTTCTGGTCGGTGAGTGATGCCAAATTGTCCCAAATTTCAGAAATCTTACTCGTGGAGACCATTCTTAATTTTGGAACCGCCGAAGATGTGCGAGCCTTATTCGAGTTATTAGGGATCACGCAGGTCGCTACCATCTTCTACCAACATACTGAAAATCAAGTACGGACGAACTATTTCCCACCCGTGCGCAATTATTTTACCCTTTATTTCAAT
The DNA here is from genome assembly GCA_039804385.1 of Bacteroidota bacterium. Lineage (GTDB taxonomy): Bacteria > Bacteroidota > Bacteroidia > Chitinophagales > Saprospiraceae > JAAFJT01. The sequence goes on along the minus strand of JBDLWG010000425.1, from coordinate 906 downwards.
CGGCATGTACGAAAACATTCTTTCGGCTAATCAACAAAAAATGCTGCCTTTTTTGGAAACCTTTCACCGAGAATATTATCTGGTGGGCGGCACTGCCATTGCATTGCAATTAGGCCATCGTGAATCCATTGATTTCGATATGTTCAAGCATGGCGCGGTTCATAAAACGAAGATCATTGCAAAGCTCAAAGCATTCGGCTGGGATTATCACCTTCTTTATACGGATATGGATAGTTTTCACATCACGGTTGAGGATGTCAAACTCACTTTTTTTAACTATCCCTTCCAAATACCGACTGCTACTTCTTTCGGCAAGATCAAAATGCCCAACTTGCTCCATTTAGCGGCGATGAAAGCCTATGCCTTGGGACGGAGAGCCAAGTGGAAAGATTATGTGGATTTGTACTTCCTTCTCAATCAACAAATGACCCTCCCTGAAATTGCCGAGGCTGCCACGACGCTTTTCGGCGGACTGTTTTCACCCAAACTTTTCAAACAACAATTGGCTTATTTTGCCGATGTGGATTATAGTGAAGAGGTCAGTTATTGTCAAATGGCTGTGAGCGATGATGAAATTAAAGCAGCATTAGTAGAGATTGCAACGCAAGCCATTTAATCAACCATTACTCATTTGAACTGCAAAAGGGAGTTTTCCTTTGAAAAATTCCTTTTGCAGTCCTTCCTTTTTTAGAGATTGCAATGAACTTTTGCAGGACCTATCCATCCCAATTTTGATTCGGATGATGAACTTTTGCGGGACTTATACGCTCTAATTTCGATTCGCATGACTGCATTTTGCACGGCTCCTTCCCACAATTCCATTCGTACCAATCCATACTTTCCACTAAGAAAATTCCAAATCTTATCACAACTTCTTAACGGAAAGCCCGTTGAATATTATTTATA
>JBDLWG010000424.1:0-10921 GCA_039804385.1 Bacteroidota bacterium | reverse complement strand
CAATAATATTTTTTTCATATTCATAATATAATAATTATCAAATGGTTGATGTCAAACCAGACGAAATATCAGCGATACTGAAACAACAACTGAGCGGATTCAGCACCGCCGCCGAGTTGGAGCAAGTTGGAACGGTATTGCAAGTGGGCGACGGAATCGCTCGTATATATGGCTTGAATTCGGTTCAAGCGGGAGAATTGGTCGAGTTTGAAACTGGCACCCAAGCAATTGCTTTGAACTTGGAAGAAGACAACGTAGGTGTGGTGTTACTCGGCACGTCGGAAGGTATCCGCGAAGGTGCGAAAGCGCGTCGTACTGGTCGCATTGCCTCTATCCAAGTGGGCGAAGGGATGATTGGGCGCGTAGTGAATCCGCTTGGAGAACCGATTGACGGCAAAGGTCCGATTGGTGGCGTGAAATATGAGATGCCTTTGGAGCGCAAAGCACCAGGTGTATTGTTCCGTCAACCCGTGAACGAGCCGTTACAAACGGGTATCAAGGCGATTGATGCGATGATTCCGATTGGACGTGGACAACGCGAGTTGATTATCGGCGACCGTCAAACGGGTAAAACGGCGATTGCATTGGATACGATTATCAATCAAAAGGAGTTTTATCAACGCGGTGAGCCTGTTTTTTGTATTTACGTAGCGTCTGGTCAAAAGGCTTCGACGGTTGCGCAAGTGGCAAAAGTATTGGAAGAAAATGGAGCGATGGATTATACGGTGATTGTTGCGTCGTCTGCGGCGGAACCTGCACCGATGCAGTTTTATGCACCGTTTGCAGGTGCGGCGATTGGCGAGTTTTTCCGCGATACAGGTCGTCCTGCATTGATTGTTTATGATGATTTGAGTAAACAAGCGGTTGCTTATCGGGAAGTTTCGTTGTTGTTGCGTCGTCCGCCAGGTCGGGAGGCGTATCCGGGAGACGTATTTTATTTGCACTCTCGTTTGTTAGAGCGTGCGGCGAAAGTTATCAATAATGATGCTTTGGCGCAAAATATGAATGATTTACCAGAATCCTTGAAGCGTTCTGGCAAAGTAAAAGGAGGTGGTTCTTTGACGGCATTGCCGATTATTGAAACCCAAGCGGGCGACGTTTCGGCGTATATCCCGACCAATGTGATTTCGATTACGGATGGACAAATCTTTTTGGAATCGAATTTGTTCAATGCGGGGGTACGTCCAGCGATTAACGTTGGTATTTCGGTCAGCCGTGTGGGTGGTAACGCTCAAATCAAGTCGATGAAAAAAGTGGCAGGTACGTTGAAACTCGACCAAGCACAATTCCGTGAGTTGGAAGCGTTTGCAAAATTTGGTTCTGATTTGGATGCAGCGACAAAATCCGTTTTGGACAAAGGCGCGAGAAACGTAGAATTGTTGAAACAACCTCAATTCGCTCCTGTTGCCGTTGAAAAACAAGTGGCAGGTATGTTTTTGGGAACAAACAATTTGTTGCGTAATGTGCCTGTTAACCAAGTGGGTGCATTTGAACAAGCCTTTTACTTACAATTGGAACGCAAACACAAATCAGTCTTGGAAAATTTCCGCAAAGGGAAATTGGAAGAAGCTGATTTGAAAATCGTAAGAGCATTGGCGGCAGAATTGTCTGCTCAATTCAAAAAATAACAAATATTTTATAATTGGAACGCGAATGACCCGAATTTTGCTTTGTCATTCCGTAGGAAACAAGATTCCTACGGAATGACAAAGCAAAATTCGGGTCATCCGTGTTCCAATCTCTATAAAGTTTTAATATGGCAAATCTTAAAGAAGTACGGGATAGGATTGCATCGGTCATCAGTACGCAGCAGATTACCAAAGCGATGAAAGTGGTTTCGGCGGCAAAACTCCGCAAGGCACAACAGGCAATCGTGCAAATGCGTCCTTATGCCGACAAGTTAAATGCCATGTCTGTCAACATTTTGTCGAATCTCGATGGAGATGGAGACACGGCTTTTGGCGTACAACGTCCGATTGAAAATGCTTGCATGGTGGTAGTGACTTCCAATCGGGGACTTTGCGGTGGTTTCAATACGAATATTATCAAGGCTGCGGTCAATACCATTCAAACGGAATATGCAGCTGCGCGGGCGGCGGGCAAATTGACGATTGTGTGTATTGGTAAAAAAGGCAATGATTATTTTCGTAAAAACTATGCAGATTGTAAATTAGTAAGCGATTATGTGGAAATTTTTAATAATTTGACTTTTGACAATGTATCGGTGGTAGCGAAAATGTTGACAGAAAGTTTTGAGTCGAAAAAATATGATCATATAACGGTTACTTATGGACGTTTCAAGAATGCGGGCGTTCAATTTCCCGAAAGCGAGCAGTTTTTGCCTGTTCGCAAATTGGAAAAACAAACAGGCGCACCCAAAACAAAAGCTGATTATGCTTTTGAACCCGACCAAGCATCTTTGTTACAGACGTTGATTCCGACGATTTTGCAAACGCAATTTTACAAATTTTTGTTGGATACACACGCGTCTGAACATGGCGCAAGGATGACGGCAATGGACAAAGCGACTGAAAATGCCAATGAATTGTTGAAAAATTTGAAAATTAATTACAATAAAGCGCGTCAAGAAGCAATTACGAAAGAACTTTCGGAAATTGTGGGCGGTGTAGCTGCATTAGGCGGATAGTTTTATTATTTTATCGAAAAAGGAACAAAAAGCTACAAAAGGCAAAACAAGGTTTTGTCTTTTGTAGCTTTTATTTTATGTAAAACCAATTTTTATGATAATTTTGTGTTGAAACAGTTCGTAATTTATCATTAAAACCAAAAATATAAAAATGGATACATCAAAAAGTGTTAATTTTCAAATTGGAGGCGCATTAACCATATCGCCCCATTCATCTATTGATAACATGATGCAACAATTTCAATCTTTACTCAAAAACCTTGAAAATCAAACACCTTTGCATCAATATCCTGTGCATATCAATCATTTTAAGATAGAGTTTTCGAGTGATAATCAATTGTTAGCTCAACATTTAGAACAAGATGTGTTAACTTCTTACAATTTGAAAACGATTACCACCAAAAATAAGCGATACGAATTAAATTTTGATTTATTATGTATTTTTGAAAAGGAAGATGATTATTTTGTGATTAAAAATGATATGTTAGACCTTATAGGTACAGGTTTGACCGAAATAGCAGCAAAAGAAAGTTTCTGTCAAGAGTTTGATTTTATTTACCAACGATATAATCAACTGGAAGATAACAAATTGTCTAATAGGATTTTAAATATAAAAAAATTATCAATATTTTAGTTAAAAAATATCTTAACAAAACTATGGCAGTATCAAAGGACGGTTACAAAAAGATTTTGATAGAAAAAGGCATTATTGAAGCAGAAGACTAATTTGATTGTTTTGAATTATAAAAAGGTACAAAGTATCTGTTTTCTTTGTATCTTTCAGCATATAAAGATTGAAAATGGTTATTAAATAAAGGCTCTGTTTTAAAAAAATTACCTTATTGATTCAACAAAAAATTTTTACTTTTGCACCAACAAAACCATTCTATCACATCATGTTAAGAAAAAATAATTTATATATCGGATTGGGATTAGGCATTTTATTACCACTTATCAGTTACGCAGTCTTGTTGACCGTTTTTGAACAATTGGATGCCTTACATTGGACAAGTCAACAAGGACTATCCTTCAAATTCCGTACGCGAACCTTGAGTATGATTGCCATTTGTTGCAATTTGATACCTGTTCAAATTTATCAACGCCTGCGAGCAAACGAAATCGTGCGCGGATTGGCAATCATTACCGTCGTGTTGGCGATGATTTGGTTATTTACATTTGGGAAAGATATAATCTAATTTTAAATTATAAACCATTGATTCAAAACAAATTAGTTGCAATCCATGAATGAATTATTGAACATTCCCGATTATTATGACCAAGTTCGCTACGAAGATGTGCCTTTCGTCCGCGAAGCGCATCGACAATCGTTAGATGTTTTTTTGGAAGAAGGTTGGATGTTATATGGCAATTATTACTATCTGCGCAGTATCCGCGATTGGACGAAACCGAGATGTGGATTGATTCCATTACGCATTCGGTTGGAAGGTTTTACGTTTTCTAAAAGTCAAAAAAAATGTTTTAAAAAACATGTCGATTTAAAAACAATCGTCCAACCGATTCAAGTCAGTACGATTAAATCTCAATTGTTTGATGCCCATAAAGCCAAATTTGCGGAAGGTAGTAATGACACCGATATTCATTATTTTTTAAATGCGTTAGCGCATAAAATACCTTCGGAAGGATTGGAAATCAATGTTTTCGATGCAGAAAAATTGATTGCTTGTGGTTTTTTTCATCTCGGCGAGGTGGCGGTGAATGCGACTTATGGCATTCATGATACGACTTATACCGATAGGAGTTTGGGCGCGTACACGTTGTTGTGTGAGATTGATTATGCGCTAAAACAACATAAAAAGTTTTATTATTTGGGTTGGATGTTGAGTATTCCATCCGTTTTTGATTACAAAAAGCGATTTAATAATTTAGAATATTTTGATTGGGAACAATTAAAATGGTGTGAACTCTCTCGCCTAACAACCGATACACGGATTAAAAATAGTTGAAAGCGGATAAATTGGAACGCGGATGACGCTGATTGTGTGGATTGACACAGCTTTTTTATGAAAAAAGCCGTGTCAATCCACACAATTAGCGTCATCCGCGTTCCAATTTAGTATCATTTTAATTTGAAACAGATAAAGTGGGCGGTGTTTCCATTTTTTTGTTTAAAAAATTCATTAAAATAATTGAAATAACGCCTACAATTATATTATAAAATATCTGTATTGAAAAAAATACAATATTTGCGAATGAAAAACCATCATTTCCACTCACACCGTGTAACATTAAAGCAGAAGTTGCCAATACATGATACGTTCCCATGCCGCCAGGAGACGGTATTACAATGCCAAATGTACCAAAAACAAAAACGGTTAATGCCGCGATTGCAGGCAAATGTGCCGTAGGCGCAAATGAGTAGAAACATAAGTAAGTCATCATGTAATACATAAACCAAATCAATAAACTGTGGAAAATAAACCAACCCAATCGCTCTACTTTGCGCACCGTTTTCAAGCCTTCTCCGAATTTTTCAACCAAATGCCATATCTTTTGCACCCAACGAATGGCTAATATATTCGCCCAAAATTTCCAAACGATTCCTGCTAATAATCCACAAAACGCCATGAATCCCCAAAACAAAGGATGTCCAAATAGGCGAAATTTGCCATTTCCAGACCCTAAATTTTTATCTAACCAGCCCCATAAAAGGTCATATTCTATTAAAAAAGCAAAACATACGATAAATAGTAAGGTTATCATGTCTAATAATCGGTCGATGACAACCGTTCCCATAACTTTGGTGGTGGACATTTTTTCAACCCGCGCCAAAGAACCTGCCCGCACCACTTCCCCCGCACGAGACATCCATAAATTAGTTAAATAACTAATATTTACTGCAAAAAAAGCATTATACCATTTGGGTTCGTGTCCCAAAGGGCGCATTAACATATTCCATCGAATCGCACGACTCAAATTACTAATTGTAAATGCCAAAAGTGCCATGCCTACCCAAAATAAATTAACCGTTTTGAAATCTGCAATCAATTTTTGGATGAGTGGATAAGCCGATTTGCCTTCCAAACGCAATTGTTCTTGAAAAGCGCGGTCTTGCGTATTGTAAAAATACAGCAAAATGCAACCGCCAATGCTTAGAAATAATAAAAATTGTAGTACCGTTTTGATATTACTTTTCATGCGAAGTTTTTATTTTGTTTTGATATAGATTGATTGGATTCGTTGGATTTAGTGGATTTTTTTGAAAAAATCTACTAAATCCAACGAATCCAATTAATTCACATTCAAACATTTAATATTTTAAAATCCAAAACTTAGGGAATTTGTCGATAAGATTCACCTGTTTCCGCAGAAACATCTTGTTCCATCATTTGTTTTAAAATCAAATTATCAATCAATCGAACCCCGCCTACCCAAACAGCCGTTACCGCGACTGCAAAATCCGTTTCGCCCAACAACCGAAGCGGCATCAAAGTATGTCCATCCACAATTTCAAAATATTCGACATCGAAACCTTTGATTTCTTTCAATTTCTGCATCGTCCGCCGTTGAATCTCGTTTGGCGAATATTCTTCAGTCATATCAAGTGCTTCCATCAAAATTTGGTGGATTTTCGGAGCCGCCGCCCGCGCTGCTGCATCCAAACGGACATTTCGACTACTCATTGCCAACCCATCTTTCTCGCGTTTCGTCTCGCACATCACCAATTCCGTCCCAGAACGCATCTGCGATAACAAACTCCGCACAATCGTCAATTGTTGAAAATCTTTTTGACCCATATATAAACGATTGGGATTCACGATTTCCAAGAGCCGATAGACCACTTGCGCCATCCCGTTGAAATGTCCCGGTCGAAAAACGCCTTCCAACACTTTATCCAATCGCCCAAACTGAATTGGTAAATTTTGCTGCATCCCTTTCGGATAAATTTCGGCAACAGAAGGCAAAAACAAGATTTCACAACCCGCTTCGACCAACCTTTCAATATCATGTTCGACCGTTCTCGGATACTTTTCGAGGTCTGAAGGGTCATTAAACTGAGTCGGATTGACAAAAATACTGCAAACCGTCACTTGATTTTCGGTTTTGGAACGCGTAATCAAAGCCGTATGCCCCGAATGCAAAGCTCCCATTGTCGGTGCAAAACCAATCTCTACGCCTTTTTGACGCAATACATTCAAGTATTGCTGAATATCTTGGACTCGTTTGAATAATAACATTTTTAGATTTGACACACCCTAAATTTACAAAATCTTTCCCAAGATGTAAATCTGGCTTGTTTTTAATTGATTTTGAAACGCTGATTTATTTAATAGAAATGCACAAAGATATTCGTTTTTCAGAAAACTTCATTTTTTGATACGACTATTGCGTTAAAATTATACAGATTTCGCAAAAAAGTTGTAACTTTGCAGCAAGTCCATGACAAAAATGTTTGTCAAAAGACGCGACACAGGTTTTCATACTAACGATGTATGACAGAACGAACTGCGTTGTAAGGAGTTTCAAAAACCTCCCCAAGCGCGTATCTAAACTTCATACGAAGGAACAGTTTTTAAATAATTTAAAATATCATAATTCATAAAATCATGATATTCAAAACTTTAAACTGAACCAGAACCTTTTTAAAAACAAGAGATTCATGGCAAAAAAGAAAGTGCTGTTAATAGCGCAGGAAATCGATCCATACACAGCGTTATCGGAAATCGCCGAAACCGCTAATAAACTTCCGTTGTATCTCAATGAGCATGGCTGTGAGATTCGCATCTTAATGCCGCGCTTCGGAACGGTGAATGAGCGTCGTCATCGATTGCACGAAGTGGTGCGCCTGTCGGGGATGAATATTATTGTGAATGATGACGATTATCCGTTGATTATCAAGGTGGCTTCTTTGCCGGGTTCACGGATTCAAGTCTATTTTTTGGACAATGACGAGTTTTTTAGACGCAAATCCGTTTTTGAAGACTCCGAAGGACAACCTTTTGATGACAACCTTGATAGAGCCGTCTTTTTCTGCAAAGGTGCCATTGAAACGGTGAAAAAATTTGGTTGGTCACCAGATATTGTGCATTGTCATGGGTGGATGACGGGTTTAATTCCGTTGTATTTGCGCACCGCGTATAAAAATGACCCCCTTTTCCAGCCATCAAAGATTATTTATTCGTTATATGATACGTTGAATCAAGTGTTTCCTGTGCAAGAATTTACAGAAAAGGCTTCTATCAACAATTTGACGGCGGAAGATATGATTGCTTTTTTACATGAAGGCGAAGTTTCGATTCATAAAGGGGCGGCTGTTTTTTCAGATGGACTTATCAAAGGCAGCGAATTGATTTCAGAATCCGTTTTAAAGACGATTGAAAATACGGGCAAACCTGTTTTAGAATATTTCAACCATGCTGAAATGGGTAAATCTTATATCGATTTTTACAATGCGATTGAAACAGAAAGTTTAGTCGGTCATTAGGGCATGAAACTGTAAATAATTAAAGAAAAAGTCCTTCCAAATGAAACAAAAAGGTTGAAAAAATCATTTTTTTAACCTTTTTGTTTCATTTATTCCATTCTGGCGGCGGAAATTTTCTCTACTTATACGAGTATCGTTAAAAACAGGCACTTGCGTCATGTCTTAACTGGATACAAGTTCTTTTTTGTGTTGTCTCAATCGAACAAATGAATTATATTAAAAAATAAAATCAATGAAATGACATTTATCCAAAACTATGTCATTTACATCTATTTTTTAATATTTTATGAATTGATTATCAAACCGTTGAAACCTAACTTGGGAAGGTTTCTAACCCGAAAAGTTATTTATTTCTTCACAAATTTGTAATGAAAAACAACCTTATTACTGCGGTCGTTGTGGGCTTGCTGACGACGCTCGGCACTTACTCCTGCATCAAATCTACGCCTGTTGGCTCAGAGCTTTTTGACAACGATAAATTAAATGTGCAGTTTACAGACACCGTAACGATTCGCTGCCTCACGGAGAAAACGGATTCTATTGCAGCGTATATCCCGAATGCTGCCTCTTCGACGCTCTTTTGTGGCAACACCATCGACCCGACTTTTGGCAAACAGGAATTGATGATGTTTACGCAGGTTATAAATGCGGTTACGCCAGGGAGCATGGTTGGCGCATTATATGATTCGGCAGTATTGGTTTTGCCGTATGACCTTAGTTTAATGCGGATTGACTCCTCTGAAACCATTCAATTAGATGTGCATCAATTGACACAAAAAATGGATTCTGCGCAAGTTTTATATTCTAATAAAAAATATACTTATAATGCTGTTCCGATTGGTACGCAATCGTTTCGCCCCCGTTTGTCTGATTCGTTGACCAATCGGGCAGACACTTTGAAATCGGCTTATGTAGCGATTCGATTGAATGACCAATTTGCGCGACAATTAGTGGATACAACTCAGTATCCATTGTCGCCAACCAACCGTTTTAAAGATGTTTTCAAGGGTTTATGTATTAAAGCAAATGGCACTACGAAATCGGTTTTAGCTTTTAATACGGCTTCACCTTATGCGCGATTGCATGTTTATTATCGTCGCGATACCAGTAAATTGCGCTTGGATTTTATGTTAAATGAGGCTTCTTCCCCTTCTGGTACCAAAATTACGCGTTATACATATATCAATCAAGATTATACCAATGCACCAATTGCGCCTTTTGTTAAAAATCAGCAAAAAAGTGATAGTTTAGTGTTTTTACAAGGTTTGGCGGGTTCAAATGTGCAGATTGAAATTCCATATGCGCGTCATTTGGGTAAGATTGCAGTCAATAAAGCAGAATTGGAATTTACCATTAATGATAAAGATGGCTATAAATATCCTGCATTGGAGCAATTGGCATTATATCAAATTACGGCTGGGGGCTTACTGGATTTCGTTACGGATTTCAATACGGCTGCCAGTCAAGCTACAGCGCAACAAGGTTATTTTCCTTACTTTGGTGGTACACCACAAGTGCTTAGTGGCTCTTATGTTTATAGGATGAACATTACCGATTATTTGCAACAAATTATTGCTGGTAAGCAAGGTTCGATTATGACCATGACACCTTATAACAAAACGGCTCGACTGAATCGAGCTATTTTGTACGGCGCGGGCATCACTGGATCGCGGCGAGCAAAATTGCGCTTGACTTACACCGTTTTATAAATGTTGAATCAAACGTGCGTCAAGTTTCAAACTTGACGCACGTTAATTTACTGATTTTCAATGATTTACATTTTAATAGTTTATTTTAGTTTAACTACTTAAATAGGGAAAACACCTTCCAAAGGAAGTAATTTTTTAAAAAATCATTATTTTAAACAATTACGCCATTTATCCTAACTCTGGCGGTATAACTTTTCCCTTCTAAATAAGTCAAAATAAACGCTTTCACTATGGCGCAACAAATATATTTTTTATCCCGTTAATCATTTGTTATAAAATAAAAATTCTGAAAAACTATGTGTGGAATTGTTGCTTATATTGGGAAAAGACAAGCCTATCCTATCCTTATTAAAGGATTACAGCGATTGGAGTATCGCGGTTATGATAGTGCGGGGGTTGCATTGTTGAATGGCGCGATGCACGTTTATAAAAAAAAGGGGAAAGTCCAAGAATTAATCAATTTTGCCAAAACACAAGATTGTGAAGGAACGCTTGGCATGGGGCATACACGGTGGGCAACACACGGAAAGCCTGATGATATTAATGCGCATCCTCATACGTCTGGCGATGGCAGATTGACCTTGATTCATAATGGTATTATTGAAAATTATGCTACGTTAAAAACGGCATTAATGCGTTTGGGGCATACTTTTACGAGTCAAACCGATACTGAAGTTTTAGTGCATTTGATTGAGGAGTTGCAACGCCGCGAACATTTGCCAATTGAAGAAGCGGTTCGAGTCGCTTTGACGAAAGTGGTTGGCGCATACGCGATTGTGGTGATGGATAAAACCGAACCTAATAAATTGGTAGCAGCGCGAAAAGCGAGTCCATTGGTTTTGGGGATTGGTCAAGATGAGTTTTTTTTCGCATCTGATGCGTCTCCGATTGTCGAATATACCAAAAAAGTGGTCTATTTGGAAGATGAACAAATTGCAGTAGCACATCGAAATGGCGCGTATGAGCTTCGCAATATTTTTAAAAACCAAATTGAAGAACCATTTGTTCAACAATTGAATTTGACGATTGAAGCCTTAGAGAAAGGTGGTTATGACTCTTTCATGTTGAAAGAAATCCATGAACAGCCCAAAACCATTGGTGATTGCATGCGCGGTCGCTTGA
>JBDLWG010000423.1:0-7280 GCA_039804385.1 Bacteroidota bacterium | reverse complement strand
ACGCGAAGCCGCTTGTAGCTGCAAAAAGAAGCAGCAACAAAGTAGCTTTTAGAAAGTTGACCTTGATTTTCATACATTCTTGTCTTAGAAATTAAAAATAATTGTTTAAATATATTGATTTAAAAAAAACAATATCCGATTAGGGGTACACACGACAGCATACTGCTATTGATGTCAAAATAGAACCTATCTGTTTTTTCACACGAGTTTAAACCTTTAAACACTTCGATTGCGATTCAAAATGGTCTGTCTGCTGTAAATTTAAAATGCCAAAATCTATGAGAATAAGTGAAGACGTATTTGGTTAAGTCATTTTTCAAGTTTTGAACAAAATGACGAGATAATGCTTTCTTTCATGTAACTGTTTGATTGCTAATAATTGGTTGTAAATTTTTTTTCAAACTTTATTTTTTTCGATGAAATGTTAAAAATTAGAATCCTTTTAATTAGTGTAATTTGTACACTATAACATTTATGCCGTAAAGGTAAATAGAAGTTTTATTTCAACAAAATTTTATTACCAAAATTTTATTTCGATTTCTTTTTTTTGGCGTACCTTTTAATTCAATGGCGAAAATAGTAAACATTTTGCAATTGCAAGTAATAATTGGTTCTTTTTTTTTTCGTTTTTTTAAAAATTAATATTTATACGATTTCAAATGGGCGAAATTTTCGCTATTTAGGATGTTTTTTGGACGGCTCTTTTGAAATTTAGATACATTTTTAAAATTCTAAACAAAGTAATTAGATTGAAATTACATTCCATCAAAACGAAACAAGCCTGTAACGGGGTTCCTTAGAAGAAAAAATCCAGCAGCATCTTTTCAATAGCAACATTCTTATTTGTTTTTTCTATTTTTACGCTCAATTGGGGTGATGGATGTACGGATTGCACGGATTTTCACGCGATTTTCACGGATTTTGCTGTCCTTCCAATTCCCCATCCGTGAAATCCGTGAAATCCGTACATCCATCACCCTCTTTTCCTTTTTGTCATGTACTAAGATTTTTACGACTCAAATCAAAATCAACCATGTCTATGAAATTACGATGTTACACCTTATTATTATACAGCCTTTTGCAGCTGCATTTTTACAAGTTGCACGCACAGCCCCAAGTGCTTTTCCCGCCCGATGAAACGCAAATTGAGATTCCTTTTGAAATGCACGGCAATTTTATGGTTTTGCCTGTGGTGTTTCAACGCATTTTTCCGCTTCGGTTCATTTATGATACGGGTGCGGAAAATTCGATTTTGTTGAAAAAAGAAATTTCGGATTTGTTAGGCGTTGTGTATGAGCGTGAAATAACCGTTTATGGTTCGGATATGAGCATCGCTTTGGGAGCGCAGATTGCCCGAAAAGTCTTTTTGGATTTGCCCAATATTAAGATGGTTAAGGATATGTTGATTTTAAATGAAGATTTTTTTCGATTTGATGAAAATGCAGGGGTCGAAATTCATGGGATTTTAGGTTCGGAAACGTTCAAAGGGCATGTCGTAAAAATCAATTATGCGCGACAAATCATAACTGTTTATGCTAAAAACAGTTTTAAACCGCCCCTAAAAAGCGAATATGATAGTGTCCCTATCAAAATGATTCGCAATAAACCGTATGTAGAGGTGGATTTGACCTTGCAAAATGATAGCATTGTACCTGTAAAATTATTGTTAGACACAGGTGCATCCTTATCAATGCTCTTGTATAGCGGGACAGCGAAAGGTTTGACTATCCCTGCGAATGCTTTGAAAGGGAGTATCGGGCGCGGTTTAGGGGGCAATTTGGAAGGACACATTGGGCGCGTGAAAAAAATGAAATTGGGCAGTTTTCCTTTAACAAATGTCATCAGCCGTTTTCAAACCTTGCCAATAGATGTCGATACGACTCAAATCGTAGGTCGAAATGGGATTATTGGCGCGGAAATCATGGCGCGTTTCAATTTGATTTTTGATTATACCCATCAAATCATGTATTTGCAACCCAATAATCAGTATAAAAATGAATTTATCTACGATAGAAGTGGGTTAACCTTAGTCGCAGGTGGGCGCAATTTGAGTGAATTTACCGTTCAAGGCGTGTTGCCGAATACGCCTGCGGCACTTGCGGACATTCGCATAGGAGATAAATTAGTTAAAATTGGCATTTGGAATACCAAATTATTGCATTTGACACAATTGACCCGCAAATTTCAAGGGAAAGTAGGCAAAGAAATGAAATTGACCATTTTAAGAGACGGTCAAAAATTAAAGAAAAAATTCAAATTACAAGAATTGATATAGAGAACGGGTGTATAACCAATTCGCAAACGGCTTAGTAGTCGGGAAATTGGTTATAATTTAGGTTGTTTATCAATAAAATCTTTGAATGCTTTTCGATACGTATCACTAATCGGCAACAAGGCTTTCCCTATTTGAACGCGCTCTTTATGAATGGTGTCAATCCATTCTAAGGCAACGATATACGAATTATGGATTCTAATAAATTGATTTTCAGGCAATTGCGTTTCTAAGGTTTTGAGGCGTTGCAACGTGACCATTTTTTTATCGACCATATAAATGGTAATATAATCTTTCAAACCTTCCACATACATAATTTCCCCTAACCGCACTTTGACCAATTTTGTCCCATCTTTCACAAAAATAAACGGTTGTACGGCTTCGGTGGTAACGATTTTTTCAAGAGTGGTTTTATCCATGAGCAAATTCGATTGGGTAGCCGTCAATTGTTGAGTGGCTTTTTCAACGGCTTTTAGGAAACGTTCAAAGGTGATGGGTTTTAATAAATAATCCCGCACATCCAATTCGTAACCATCCAAAGCATATTCAGAATACGCGGTTGTGAGGATGATGTATGGTTTTTTTTGTAAGATTTTTAATAACGTAATGCCTGTTATTTCAGGCATTTGTACATCTAAAAAAAGTATATCTATGGGCGTATTTCTTAAAATCTCAATCGCCTCTAAAGGATTCGAGCAGGCTTTGAACAATTCCAGTGACGGCACTTTTTGAACATATTGCGTCATCAACTGCCGCGCCAAAGGTTCATCTTCGACAATTAAGCAAGATAAAATCATGATAAATCTAAATTTAAATGAACAAGATAATGCGTTTCATGGTCTTCAATGGATAAATCATATTGATTCGGGTAACTTAATTCCAAACGGCGTTGCACATTTTGCAGACCAATCCCTTGTTTTTCATCCTTTTTTGCTGCCATTAGAGGCAGTTTACTGTTTTCAACCGTATAAACACAGGCTTTTCCAGACAATTCTAAGGTGATTTTTATCCAAGCATTCGTTGCATTATTATTAACCCCATGTTTGAACGCATTTTCTAAAAAAGCAATCAAAATCAACGGTACGATTTCCACGCCTTCCGTCGAACCAATGATTTTAAACACAATCGGCACTTCATGATTCAAGCGCAATTTTTCTAAACTGATATAATTATTCATATATTCGATTTCCTTATTCAAAGGAACTTTGGCATAATTAGAATCATATATCATATAACGCATCATTTGCGACAATTTATCAATCACAATCGTCGTGTTGGGCGAATGGGTGAATGCTAACGCATATAAATTATTTAAAGTATTAAACAAAAAATGAGGATTGATTTGCGCTTTTAAAAAACGCAATTCTGCCATTAATTTTTCATTTTCAGATTCTTTTTTTTGAGCTTCTGCTTTAAACCAAACTTCTACAAATTGGAGCATTGCTACAAAAAAAACAATGAATAACGTATTGAATACCACATAATTGACGAATCGTTGACTATATAAAAAATGAACTTGATTCGTATAACCATCTGCTATATAGCGTTTTACATAGATATTTCCCATGATCAACAAGGTAAATGGAAGCGTAAATTCCAACAAATACCGCCCAAATTGTTGATGTTTCAAAAAACGAGGAAAAAAATAAAAATAGTTGATATAAGCAATGAGCATCATTGAAAATACATGAAAAACGGCATCTATAACCACTTCATTTAACTCGCGTTCAATCCCGCCTTTATGGGTATATCGAACTTGCGAAAAGAAAAACGAGCTATAGACGCACCAAAACAACAGGTGCAGGAAAAAAATACGATGGCGTTGAAAATAAGATTGCATGGCGTTTTTATTTTCGACAAATGTACTCTTTTTAGAGGATTGCCAAATCATCCATTCTACTTTCACGCCTTTTCAATCCATAATTAGGTTGTTTTAAACGATAGAATCCAATAGGAAGCGATAATAGCATAAAGGTCTCAGTTGTCGAGTAGTTTTGCCGAGTGGTATAAGGTTTATTTTTGTTTTGATAAATAGGCTTTTCTTTGCAGGAGCAATTGTAGTTAAAAAACTTAGATTAAATCATAAGTAGTTCAATTGAAATAACCTATCCAAAAGGTCGGCGAGGTTGCAACCTTGCCGACCTTAATTCGACAAAAAAATGAAAAAAGGAATCTTGTTAAGCCTGTTATTAGCCTCTTTTGGGTGCGTTCAAGCGCGTGAAACGACTGTTGCGCAAAAAATAATAGGTATTGTCGTAGAAGCAGCGAATGTTAAAACACCTGTTGAATTTGCTTCGGTCGCGCTCGAAGATAAAACAACCAAAAAAATCGTCAACGGCGCGACAACCGATGCAAAAGGCGTGTTTGAAATCCAAAATGTTGTCGCAGGCAATTATAAAATCATTGTTTCTTTCGTTGGTTTTAGCGACAAAACCATTGAAAATGTGGTGGTTACGAAAGGCAATGATTTAAATGTAGGCACGATTCAACTCGCTTCTAATTCTAAAACGTTGAATGAAGTCACGGTTTCGAGTACGAAATCCCTCATCGAAGAGAAAGTGGATAGAACCATTTATAATGCCGATAAAGATATTAGTTCAAAAGGCGGGGATGCCAGTGATGTGTTGAGAAAAGTGCCTATGTTAACCGTTGATTTAGAAGGGAATGTGTCGATTCGGGGCAGTTCAAATATCAAGGTTTTGATTAATAACAAACCTTCTACGATTATGGCAAGTAGTGTCGCGGACGCGTTGAAACAGATTCCTGCCGATATGATTCAAACAGTAGAAGTCATCACTTCGCCGTCTTCCAAATACGATGCGGAAGGTTCTACGGGGATTATCAATATTATTACGAAAAAAAATACTTTAGAAGGCTATTTCCTCAGTGTCGATTTGGGAGTGGGCAATCAGGCTTCCATGCTTGGGTTGCAAGGCAGTGTGCGCAAAGGCAAGTTTGGAGCTACTTTGGGCGGTCACGGACGGGCTATGTATAATAAATCCACAATTACTTCTGACCAAACCACGACTATCAATCTTATCGAAAAGTTGACCAAACAAGTCGCGGAAGCCAAAGATAATCCTTTGCATGGGCGTTACAATATTGGATTTGATTATGATATTGATAAAAAACAATCGTTGTCGGGCGGAGTTCGGTTTGGGATTCGCAATTTTGCAAGAACGCAAAATCAATCCACGGAACTCTTTAAAAATAGCCTCTTTGAATCCAAACAAAATCGCGCTATTGATACAAAAGAATTGTCCAATTCGGTCGATTTGAATGTGGATTATATCCATATTTACAAACCGCAACAAGAATTGAGCATTTCGACGCAATACAGTCGTAATAATTTAAGTAATTATATTGTTAGAAGCAATTTAGATTTGGCGGGTTTGATTCAAAATAAGGCAAAAAATGATAATTTGAATTTAAATCAAGAAACCACTTTCCAATTGGATTATCAAACGCCGATTGGTGCGAATCAAATCTTAGAATTGGGTGGAAAAGGCATTTTTCGGCAAGTGAATAGTGATTATACTTACTTTACTGCCCAAAATGCTACTTCGGAGTATGTGAATGACCCCACTTTGAAAGCAGGTTCTTTGGATTATACGCAAAAAATTGGGGCTGCTTACACGGCTTATACGTTTTCTACGCCTAAAAAGTATAATTTTAAAACAGGTTTACGCTATGAATACACCGATATTAATGCCGTAGATGATAAAAATATCAATTTTGGGATTGCGCCTTATGGGATTTTAGTCCCGAGTTTGAATATTTCCAAATCATTGAAAGAAGGTACGACCGTCAAAATCGGATACAGTCGCCGCATTCAACGCCCTGGTTTACAACAATTGAACCCCAATACCAATACCGCGAATGTTCAAAGTATTTCCATTGGAAACCCAAAATTGAGTCCTGAATTTACGAATAACATCGAATTGGGGTTAAGTACGCGTTTTAAACAGACTTTTATAAATATTGCGTTTTTTGGCAATGAAACGAGTGATGCCATTTCACAGCTGCGCACTGCGGATTCCTTCGGGGTCATCACTGCCAAATTTGAAAATATTGGCAAACAACGGAATGCTGGTTTTAACTTTTTTGGAAATGTGTATCTAACGCCGAAATGGACAGTGAATGGTGGTTTTGATGTGACTTACAATTATTTGGAAGGGCAGATTTTGGAAGGAAATGTTTCAAAAACGGTTTCTAACGATGGTTTTAGCGGCGGCGGGCGTTTGATGACGAATATGACGCTGAAAGATGGTTGGGCAATTCAAGGATTTGGAGGCATGTTTGGTGCGCGGGTGCAATTACAAGGCAGAATGGGCGGTATGATGATGTATTCGCTGGGTGTGAAGAAAGATTTTAAAAATAAAAAAGGCAGTTTTGGCATCTCTGGCGAGAATTTTTTAACCAATTCCACAGGTATCATGCGGAGCGAATTGAAAAGTGCTACCTTGACTCAAACGAGTGTTACGAATGTTTATAATCGCGGCATTCGGTTGAACTTGACGTATAAATTTGGCAAAATGGGCTTTGAACCACCTAAAAAAACGCGTTCCGTCAAGAATGACGATATAAAAGATGGTGGCGGTGAAGGCGGTGGTGAAGGTGGTGGCGCACCACAAGGCGGTCAAGGTAAACCAAATGGCGGCGGTATGCCTCCACAAGGCGGTCAAGGTAAAGCGAATAGAGGCAGCATGCCAGCACAGGGCAGATTAGATGGGAGTGGGATGCCCCCCAAAGATGGACAAGGCAAACCCAATGGCGTAAAACCACCCAAAGGAGCTAAACCATTACCTCAAGAAACGCAAAAAAAAGAATAAACACCTTGAGTCAATTATTTCAGAGAATAGAAAAGTAGCTAAATTGATTATAAGTAGTTGAAATGAAAATGTACCAATCCGATTGAAAGGTGCGTCGCACCACAACATTTGTAGCAAAACGATGTACCAATCCGATTGAAAGGTGCGTCGCACCACAACATTTGTAGCAAAACGAT
>JBDLWG010000422.1:0-2762 GCA_039804385.1 Bacteroidota bacterium | reverse complement strand
GGTCTTTGAAAATTTGAATAGGAATTAGCTTGTCTTTGTATCCTTGATTATGAAAAAGGATAAAGTGCTTTCCTTGTACATCTGATTTGAATTGGAATTTTCCATCGGGAGAGGAGAGTTGCAGGCTATTCGTATTTTGAATACTCACAACAACACTGGCTAATGGATTTTGCGATTTGGAATCAATAATTTTTCCAGAAATGACCGTTTCTTTTTGAGCAAAAAGCAAATAAGGGCATATCAGAAAAAACAGCTTGGGGCAGAAGTTTTTCATTCGATTTGGGATTAAAATATAAACTAAACTTTTCAGAACAATTAGGGCATTACTGTCTTGAAAAGCAAATACTTAAAAAAGGAAACGGTTTTATCTTTTCCAATTTGAAGTTAAAAATAGTAAAAAAATGGATTCGTTTGTTTTTTACTCTGCCGTTTTGATTTTGGAGACCATAAACGAAATGAACACCCCAAAAACCCCAATGAAAGCAAAAGAAAATTGCAATCCAAAAGCTTCGGCGATGTAGCCAATAATAGGCGGACCCATTAAAAAACCTAAGAAACTTACGCTTGAAACCGCAGTTAAGGCTTCGCCAGTAGGAATTTCAGGATGTTTGCCGGCAATACTGTAGAGCGTAGGAATAATGGTGGAAACACCCAATCCCACAAACATAAACGCAAGGGTGCAAGGAACAATATAGGGAAAAAATACAGCTGTAAATAGACCTGCAGAAATGACTACGCCACTAATTTGCATCACTTTTTTTCGACCAAATTTTAAAATAAATCGATCGCCTAAAAAACGACCACTGGCCATCATAATCATAAAGGAAGTATAACCTAAAATTACCAAGGGTCCCGGTGCTTTGACTACGTCTTTGAAATACACTCCGCTCCAGTCGAACATCACCCCTTCGCTCGCCATACAACAAAACCCTATGATGCCTAACCACAGCAACATTTTGTCGGGTTTTCTAAATCCTTTCTCTTTTTTAGGTTGCGGTTTTTCAACGGCTTTGATGAGGTATTTGATATTGAACGAAATTAACGCTAAAACAAGAATGCCTACAATAGCAAAGTGTTGAAAAGGGGTTAGTTGTAAGGCCAACATTCCCAATCCGACAAAGGCACCTGTGAAACCGGCCAAACTCCACATGCCATGGAATGAAGACATGATGGTTCTCTTGAACAAGCCTTCGGTATAAACGCCTTGGGTGTTTACAGAAATATTGGATAAGTTGCCAAAAACACCAAAAAAGAACAAGCCTAATGCTAGGGTCCAAGGATTGGAAGCCAAACCTAAGTTGGTTAAGCTGATGGCATACATGATAATAGCAAAAAGGAGGGTGCGATGACTTCCAAAACGAGTAACTAATTTTCCAGAAACGGGCATCATGACCAATTGCCCTACAGGTACTGCAAATAGGATAGAACCCAAAGTCGCTTCGCTAAGATGTAAAGTAGTTTTGATGTCTGGAATTCGGCTGGCCCAAGAGGCAAAACACAAACCCATTCCGAAATAAAAGGAACCCACACCTAATCGGATTCTATTTAAGTACGACGCTTTGGCTTCGCGGTAGCTTTTTTTGTATTTCCCTTTGCCTTTGAATCGGCCTAAAAAGTTTAAATCTATCAAAATGGTGTTATTAGGGTTTCATTGTGTCAAAAATACAAAAACGCCGGATTCAATAGCTATAAATTTGAAATGACCCAGAATTACAACGTTATTTGTTTATAAGTAGTGGTTTTTGAACACCCATTTAGAATTTGAATATTTAGTCTATCGCAATCACTTTTTGTTGGGCATTGCTTTCAAGTGCAGCCTCAATAATTTGCATCACATGAGTCCCTTCTTGAGCGGTTACCGGTTCGGGTTTGTTTTCTACTATCGAATGGTATACCCCGTCAAAATAATCGTAATAATTGCCTTGAAGCGTTGGGATTTTTTCGCGGAAAATTGAGCCGTTTACCTCCGTATGCAATAGACCTTCTTTTTCTTTGGGTTCGGTTCCCCAAGTGGTTAAGTTGGGTTTTTTTTCGAGTTTTAATTCGTCTTCTTGTACATCGCCACGGGGTTTTAAGAAAGACCCTTTTTTGCCATGAAGGACAAAAGACGGATTGGCTTCGCGCACAAAAAATCCCGCTTTCAAACGCACTCTTTTATCAGAATAATACAATAAGATATCAATGTAATCGTCAACGATGGAATTTTCTCGCGTGATGCGAATATCAGCAAAAACGCTTTTGGGCATCCCAAACAAACACAAGGCTTGATCGATCAAATGCGGACCTAAATCTTTAAGTATTCCAGCGCCTGCATTGGCGGTTTCTTTATGAATTTTTGGACTTAAAATAGGATTGAACCGGTCAAAATGAAACTCGGCTTCTACTATGTCGCCCAAGAGTTTTTCATTCACTATTTTTTGAACGGTTTTGAAATCACTATCCCAACGTCTGTTTTGAAACACGGCTAGTTTTAACCCTTTGGCTTTAGCCAAAGCAGTCAATTCCTGCGCTTCGGCAACAGTGGTGGTAAAGGCTTTTTCGACCAAAGCATGTTTGCCGGCCAGCAATACTTGTTTAGCATAGTCAAAATGGGTTCCAACAGGCGTATTCACCACGATTAATTCGGCATCCGATTCTAAAACCGACTCTAAACTAGGATAGCTCGTCACTTCTGGATAATCCAATTGAATCAATTTTTTGCTTCTTTCCCAAGAGCCTAGTAATTCAAATCCTGGATGCAGATTCAAAAAAGGTGCGTGAAA
>JBDLWG010000421.1:0-6814 GCA_039804385.1 Bacteroidota bacterium | reverse complement strand
CACCGTGTCAGCCTGTGGAGTGTTCAAACCACCTAATGACTCGTTTGTTGGGAACACTGTGAAGCAGGAAGCAGATTGCGAAATTGAAAATGTTCAAGATTGTGTAAGTTCTGCGTAACGGATAATGCCGTAATGAGTTGGGTACATCATCGAACCATAGAGAACTCGGTCTAACCGAATCAGTCCGCTTTCTTTATCAATTTCGTATTTTGCACGCCCGCCTTTCGGAATTTCAACGATTGCGGTAACGATTTCGGGGCATTTATCGCCCACACTGACTTGGTGCCAAGGGTGAAACATAGTTTTTTTGTAATGATGATGTGTATGTAGAACGATTTTTTTACTTTTATGGTACAGATGGATGTGATGGATGTACGGATTTTACGGATTTTCACAGATTCTTACGGATTTTTTAATTTTAAGCATCATTAAAAAAATCCGTAAGAATCTGTGAAAATCCGTAAAATCCGTACATCCATCTATAAAGTGTAAAAAATCGCTTTTAATTTTTTATTCAATGATTAATTCTGCGGCTTCTTTTTGACCGTCTTTTTCCATATCGACAATGAATTTGCCTTTTTGCAAATAGATTTTGCCATTATCCGCTTTCTTGACCTCTATTTTTTTATCCAATTTATCCTTATCTTTCGTATTTTCAAGCAGATACCATTCATAATTTTTTTGCATATCTTCTTTAATCGTCAAATCATAGTCGATATAATTCAACCCTTTTACAACGGTTGCTTCAAATCGTTTTAATAAAAACTTTTCGTTGCGCACTGTAAACGTTACACGTCCTTCCGTTTTACAAAAAATCGGAATTTTAACTTTTGGCTCATTCGGTTCAGCCAATTTATCCGATTGACGACCCCAATTCCGACCTTGCTTCTGCGTTACAATCGAAAATGGATGCAACGTTTTAGATAAAACTTCTGGTTTCAAAGTTTGTAAATGCGCCACATCCGCAAGGTACAAAGAACGACCGTGTGTCCCCACCAGCATTTCATTATCTCTTGGATGAATTACCAAATCATGCACTGAAACCGCAGGCAATCCTGCTTGAAACTTATTGAAAGTCAACCCTTTATCCAATGAAACATACAAACCATGGTCTGTTCCGACATACAAAAGGTTTTCATTTTTAGCATCTTCTCGAACCACATTAATCGGTTCCGCAGGCAAATTCGCGCTAATAGATTTCCACGTTTCACCATAATTTTCGGACACGTATAAATACGCCTTAAAATCATCCCACCGATAACCATTCAACGCTGCATAAACCGTTCCTTCTTGGTGCGCACTCGCCTGAATCCGAGAAACCCACAAATCTTGCGGCAAACCATTGGAACTATTTTTCCAAGAAATGCCACCATCTTTGGAAACATGCACGAATCCATCATCAGAACCTGTGTAAAGCAACCCAAATTTAAGCGGAGATTCATGAATCGTGGTCAATGTGCCATAAGGAACATTCCCTTTTTTGCCCCCTTTGGTCAAATCACCCGAAATGGCAGTCCAATCATTGCCCTTATTCATGGAACGATACAATTTGTTTGCCCCAAAATACACAATATCTTGATTGTAACTGCTCAACCAAATGGGCGATTGCCAATTCCAACGCAAAGGGCGTTCTCCCAAATCGTGTTCGGGTTGAATATTTTTAGAAACCCCAGTCGTCCTATTGATTCGGTAATAATTGCCAAATTGATAACCCGTATAGACCGTGTTATTATCCCGATTATCAATCATCACTTGCATTCCATCCCCGCCTAAGAGCGATTTGTATGGATTTTGACCCGAATCTTGCCAATCATTATTCATTTCGCTGTTATGCGCAGCTGTCCAAACGCCATTATCCTGCAATCCGCCATAAACATTGTAATTATCCGCCATATCAACATTCACCGCATAAAATTGACCAACGGATGGCGTATTGCATTTAAACCAATTTTTACCGTCATCATAACTGATATTGATACCGCCATCATTCCCATTAATCAAATGCCCGATGCGTTTTGGATTAAGCCACAATGCATGATGATCCCAATGGACATTTTCTTTATTAATGGATTTCCACGTTTTGCCACCATCCGCAGATTTAGCAATCCGCGTACCCAATACATAGATATTTTGAGCATCTATTGCCCGAATTTGTGAAAAATAGTATCCATACGTGAAAAATAAACCATCAATACCGCCTTCATGCGTTTTTTTCCAAGATTTGCCCATATCGTCTGAGCGATACACTTCTGCACCAATCACATCGGTTTCAAATAAATCACTATTAGCATCTTCCAAATATTCTAATAAGGCAGTAGGTTGGATTTTATTCGATTTTACCATTTCCAATACTTTTTCAGCCTTATATTTTTCTGGAAAACCATATTTTTTGAGAAATTGAGTCACAATTTTCTTATCGGTTTGCAAAAACATATCTCGGTTCATTCCGCGCAGTTTATCTTTGGTCAATTCATCGGATGTTGCGTCTGTATTGGTTTTCGGTTTTGTATTTTGATTGTCAATAATCGCAAAAAGAGCCGATTTGGATCCATCGCGCACCACTGTCAAACCAATTCGTCCTGCCCCTTTGCCAGTTGGGAAACCCGATGTTGGAGTCGTTAATAATTCCCAAGTCTCACCGCCGTCCCCACTGCGGTAGATGCCTGTTCCTTTGCCCGAACCTGTAAATTGCCATGCTCGACGCGTTTTATCCCAAAAAGCAGCATACAACATATTTGGATTATCTGGATCCGTCACTAAATCAATGGCACCTGTATTTTCATCTACAAACAACGTTTGTTTCCAAGTTTTGCCGCCATCGGTTGTTTTATAAATGCCGCGTTCCTTATTAGGCGAGTATAAATGGCCCACTGCTGCAACCCAAACCGTATTCGGGTCGGTCGGATGCAGGATAATGCGCCCAATATGATGCGTTTCCTCTAAGCCTAAATGCGTCCACGATTTTCCATCATCCGTACTTTTGTAAATGCCATTGCCTGCATACGAAGAACGACTTGCATTACATTCGCCCGTTCCCAACCAAATAATGTTTTTATCCCAATTAACCGCCACATCGCCTGTGGTCATAACCGATTGATTATCAAATATTGGTGTAAAAGAAGCACCATTATTATCGGTTTTCCATAAGCCGCCAGAAGCAAAAGTCGTATAAAAAATACTTGGGTCACTTGGTGAAACATCTATATCTGTGACGCGCCCACTCATGACGGTTGGCCCGATATTGCGAAAGGGGATGCCGCTAACGACGGAATTGGCACCTAATGATTTCCTTTGTTCATAACCTTTCATGCGTTCTGCGGCAGGCGTAAACGGGGGGTGCACTTGCGCCATTAATCCGACTGTGTACAGGCAGTAGCTGACTAAAAGTAATATTCTCATTAAAATAATATTTTATAAAAAAATTTGTAAAAGAATGATTTTAAATAAGTTAGCGTTCAATGAGATTGAATTGGGAATTGTGCGTTGATTGTTGAAGGTGTAAATTTAAGCATTCAGTATGAAAAATTGTAATAAAGCGTTTGTATGGGCAAAAAAAATGTTAGATAAAGGTAATTCATTGAAAATGTTGCGTTATACCATTACCAATTGAATTGCAAAAAAGGCTTCGTCGTCGGGAAATATTTCCTGACGACGAAGCCTTTTTCGCAACTCAATTTAGATTGAGTATAACTGAATAAAATGTTCCAAATCCGCATCATCCATCAATTCCAATTTTTTGCGCAGCCGATAGCGACTCGTATAAACGCTATCCGTCGAAATCCCAATCACATTCGCAACCTCCAACGTATCAAAACCAATCTTGATCAACATCACCAAACGCATTTCCGAAGGAGTCAATTTCGGCAATTGCACTTTGATTTTATCCACAAATTGTGGAAATTGTTCATTAAACCGTTCGCGGAAGCGCAACCAATCATTCGTTGTTAAAATTTTCATTTGGCGCAACGCGTGTGTATCAGGCGACACATTCGGTGCGGCAATGAGGAATTTTTTTTGATTTTGCGTCAATTTCAATTCTAAATCTTTAATTAACTCGTTTTTAAACGATAAGGCAATCGCCGATTGCACTAACGCTTCATCTTTGGTCAACAAATTCTTTTCCGCATGAATTAATGCATTCTCTTTGATAACTAATTGATTTACAATGATTCTCAAATCATTTTCCTTACTTTCCAACTGATTTTCAATCGTCATTAAAGCACTTTCTTTTGCTTTCAATTGCGTCTCAATGTAATTTAAAGTAACTTTTTGCGCGACCAAATCTTGTTCGGCTTGTTGCAGGGCTAATGTTTTAATTTGTTCCCGCGCTTCGATGATGCTTTTTTCTTGTGTTAAAATCTGATGTGCTTGTTTTTGGCGTTGCTGCAAAAGGAACGCAATAATTAAAATGGCAAGCAAAATCACTAACGCAATGATAAAAGAGAGTTGCGCTACTTTTCGCGCCTCTTTTAACTGATTGACTTCTTGCGCAATTTCATTTTCAGCCTGTATTCGACCAATGAGTTTATTTTTTTCAATGGTAAACGTTCGATTATGCAACTGCCGAGACTGTTTTTCGTGCGTTAAAGCGAGTTCATATTGTTTTTTTTGCGTATAAATTTGACTCAGTTGCGCATGAATTATCACTTGTCGCGCCGAATCTGGCGTAATCAGTGCTTTTTGGTAAAGTTGCAACGCCGAATCTTCTTGTCCGATACACACATAAGCATCGGCAAGCCCTTCCTCATAACGACTGATATGTTTGGGGCTGCTCGTTTGCGTATTACGCGCCTGCGCTTCCTTAAAATTGGATAATGCCAAATGGCAAGAACCTAAACGGAGTTGTATTGCTCCCAAAATCCAATAGCGATTTGCTTCATCGTAATTATTTTTATAACGTTTTTGAAAATAAAAAGCGGTATCAATAAGCCTTTTAGCAGAGTCTAACTGATTGAAATTCAAATAGTTCTGAGCCATAAAAGTAGCTGAAAGTATCCGAAATCCTTTTCGATCTTCTTGCGCTTGTGCATATTGCCATGCTTTTTGAAACCAAATTTTTGCTTCCACAAAATCGCCTCCTGCTTGATGTGTGATCGCAATGTGGAGTAATAATTCAAAAATCCGACCGCCTTCCATCAGCGGCGGCATTTTTGAATACTCTTGATAGCTTTCTAAAAGTCGTTTGATGCCTTCAGGATAGTTATTTTGGAGTAATGCCAACCTTGCTAACACGACATTGACATCCGATGCCCGCACCAAACGCTGGTTTTTAAGGCTTAAATCATAACTATTTTGCAAACATTTTCGCGCTGTATCGTACTGTACTAATTGTGTAAACAGACCACCGCGTATCATTTGCGTAAAAGCCCGAATCGTATCGTGTGGAAATGCCGCATCATACAAATCCATTAATCGAAATTGAATGGAATCTGAAACATCTTGATGCCGTGACGTTAGGTTGTAATACGCGCCCTCACAAGCCAAACCAATCCATTTCGGCGGCACTTCTGCTCGAATATTTGCCACGACGGTATCAGGCAAAAGCAAATTAAAGCTTTTATAAAAATCACCATTGAACCGTTTCTGGTGAACAAAGGCATCCATGGATATTTCAGATTGATTTTTAAAGGTCTTGTAAAAAGTCCAACTAAACAGCACTAAAAGAATTGAAAATAGAATATATCTTTTGGTCAACATGTATAATTCATTTGTTTTTTCGGCAAATATACATAAAAACGATTCATTTTGGCAAAAACATTCCTTGTCTATGAATTTGTCTATACAATTGTCTATATATAAAAAATCATATTCATTCTTTTTTGCTATTCCTTTGCAGTACGATTTAAGCGTGCAGGTTCAGACACGTTTGAATGCGCCCTTGAATCAAGCTGAAAAAATTTTATTCAACAAAAAGACGTAGCTACAACCTTCCTTTTGAGTCGTCTGAATTCAGATGCACTCGAACCCCAAAAACAAGAAGGTTCAAGAACGTTTCTTACAAAATTTTATGCACAATGCAATTAGGTATGGTTAAATGGTTTAATAAGACCAAAGGACTTGGTTCGATTACGCCGATGATTGGTGGAAACGATATTCGAGTTTATGCTCAGGATCTTACCAATCACTCCTTTTTACAGGAAGGTCAACGCGTACAATTTACCGTTGAGATTTTGCCCAACGTATTTATCGCTCGACAGGTGCAGGTGATTCCTACTTGAAAAGCGCATCAAACACTCTAATAATTTCAAAAACCTCCTTTTTTTTAACAAGAAAATCGTATTTTAAGATGAAAAGCAAATTATATTTTGCGCTGGTTTTAATCACTTGGTTCGGTAGCACATTGAAATTGAAGAGCGCGGCATTTGAATTTTCCACTGTAGCACTCATTGAATGGTTGTCCTTCAAAGGCAAAGCAATACCCGCAGGAAATCTCCTAATTTGAGATGTAACCGTTGATATGCAGACCAAAGGTTTTGAAATCGAACGACTCAATCCGAATCATATTGGTTGGGAAACCTTGGGTTTTGTGAACGGCAATCTGAATAAGGTTCAGTACCAATTCATTGATAATCAACCTTTTGCAATCACTTATTATCGCCTTCGATGTGTGGATTTTGACGAAAAAAGGGTGGCTTCAGTGGCAATATCGGTTGTTGCGCAACGTAACAATACACCTACTTTAAAAGCGTATCCGACCCCTGTTTATGATTATTTGAAAGTCGAATTAACCGAAACGAATGATTTTCAAATCATCAATCTCATGGGACAAATCGTAATGAATGGTCAAACAGCGCAATATATTCCTGTATTCGCG
>JBDLWG010000420.1:0-6641 GCA_039804385.1 Bacteroidota bacterium | reverse complement strand
TAAGGCAAGGCAGAAGTAACTAAATATCGTTTAGGTGATTTCATTTTTATTCAATTTTTGGTGAAAAGAGGGCAAATATACGATGAATTACGATACAATTGGAACGCGGATGACGCAGATTGGGCGGATTTTCGCGAATTTTTTATTAAAAAAATCCGCGAAAATCCGCCCAATCTGCGTCATCCGCGTTCCAATTGTATCGTAATTCATCGTATATTTGCCCTCTTTTTACCAAAAATTGAATAAAAATGAAATCACCTAAACGATATTTAGTTACTTCTGCCTTGCCTTATGCGAATGGGCCCCTCCATATTGGACATTTGGCGGGCGCGTATTTGTCTGCGGATGTGTATGTGCGTTACCTCCGTTTGATGGGTAAGGAAGTGGTCTGGGTTTGTGGTTCGGACGAACATGGCGCGGCGATTACCTTACGCGCTGCCAAAGAAAATAGCACGCCGCAAGCCATTATTGACAAATATGACCATCTGTTTCGCCAAACGTTTACAGGGATGGGCGTTGATTTTGACATTTTTCACCGCACGTCTTCGCCTTTGCACCATGAGACAACTCAAGCGTTTTTCAGAACATTATTCCGAAAAGGAGCGTTTATAGAGCAAGAATCCGAACAATATTTTGATGAGGAGGCCAATAAATTTTTAGCAGACCGTTATATCGTTGGCACTTGTCCAAAATGCGCCAATCCAGATGCGTATGGAGACCAATGTGAAAAGTGTGGTTCGACCCTTAGTCCGACGGAATTATTGCCACCTTTGCGTTCTGCGTTCAGCAAAACAACGCCTGTGATGAAAAAAACAACGCATTGGTATTTGCCTTTAAACAAATATGAGGCTTGGCTGAAAACGTGGATTGAGACAGGCACTTTGGACGGTAAAAAATTGCATGACCCGACTGAATGGAAAGCGCATGTGCTTGGGCAATGCAAATCTTGGCTCGAAGGCGGTTTGCATCCAAGAGCGATGACGCGAGATTTGGATTGGGGCATTGATGTCCCTGCTGAAATTTCAAATTCATTAGGAAAAAAAATATATGTATGGATGGATGCCCCAATTGGTTACGTATCGGCAACCAAACAATGGGCAATTGACCATAATCAAGATTGGAAAAAATATTGGCAGGATAAGGATACCGCCTTGATTCATTTTATTGGAAAAGATAATATTGTTTTTCATTGTTTAATTTTTCCCGCAATCTTGGCGGCACATGGCGATTTTATTTTGCCCAGAAATGTGCCTGCGAATCAATTTTTGAATTTGGAAGGACGCAAAATCTCCACTTCTAAAAATTGGGCGGTTTGGGTACACGAGTATTTGGAAGATTTTCCCGATAAACAGGATGTGTTGCGGTACAATATGATTAAAAATATGCCTGAAAATCAAGATGCCGAATTTACATGGAAGCGTTTTCAAGAGAGCAATAATAATGAATTGGTGAATAATTTGGCAAATTTTGTGAATCGAGTGACGGTTTTGACCAACAAATATTTTGAAGGTAAAGTGCCAGAGGCAACTAAAATAGCGTCAATGGTCTCAGGGCGCGGCGGACAAGAAGCAACCACTTTGGAAGCCGAATTGAAAACCATTCACACGTATATGACGGCGATTGGGGAGAAAATGATGCAATATGATTTCAGAGGTGGTTTGCAAATGATGATGGAATTTTCAACTTATGGCAATCAATTTTTGCAATTTAATGAGCCTTGGCGCAAAATTAAAACCGATGTTGTCGGTACGGCGGCGGTTTTGAATGTCGGTTTGCAAATTGTGGCAGCTTTGAATTTGGCAGTTCGTCCTTTTTTGCCATTCACATCGGATGCTATGCGTAAAATGTTGAAAATCAATCCAATCACACGCGGTGAAGGCGAATGGGCAACGCTTTTGAAAACCTTGTCAAAAGGCAAAGCGTTGTTGGAAACGGGTCATCTGATTGGCGAACCCGTGCATTTATTTTCGCGGATTCCCGATGAAGTGATTGCGGCACAAGTCCAAAAACTGGAGGATTCTCAACGAGAAACCATTGCAACACCTGCGCCCGAAATGCCGAAACCCATTGAATATAAGCCTTTGAATCAAACGATTACGTATGAAGATTTTGCAAAATTAGATATTCGCACAGGCACGATTTTGGAAGCGGAGCGCGTTCCCAAAACGGATAAATTATTGAAATTGACCATTGATTTAGGTTTTGAAAAACGCACCATCGTCTCAGGCATTGCGGAACATTTTGACCCTAAAAATTTGATTCAACAACGCGTGCTTGTCGTAGCGAATCTCGCGCCGCGTAAGATGAAAGGCATTGAATCTCAAGGCATGATCTTGTCGGCGGAAAACGATTTGGGCAAATTAGGATTGGTTGGCACGACCGATATTTTTGGAAATGGTTTTATGGTAAAATGATATTTTTAGGATGCGAATGGATGTACGGATTTTTACGGATTTTCACAGATTCGTACGGATTTTTTAATCAAAAAAATCCGTACGAATCTATGAAAATCCGTAAAAATCCGTACATTCATTCGCATAACAAAGTATTATAAATCACAATACAATATCAAACGCCCAATATATTCGCCGCAAAACGCAATTTGCGCATCCAATACGGTTGTTTAGAAATATTTTCCACCACCACTCCCCGCGAACTCGACGCATGCACGATGACCAACCCACTCGTATCATTAGAATACACCAACCCAACATGGCTTATCGAACCGCGATACCCAAAAAAAACTAAATCGCCTGTCCGCGCCGCAGTTACCGCAATGCGTTTACCCGCCAAAGATTGTTTTTGCGCATTTTTAGGAATTTCTATGGCATATCTTTTATATACATAATACATTAAACCAGAACAATCAAAGCCTTCTTTTCGATTTTTTTTGCCATAGCGATAGCGAATCCCCTTCTGCCAAGAAGCATATCGAACTAAATGCCGTCTCAATTGATAACTTTGTATAGGCGCGTTAGAATGCCCTTTTTCAAATTGGGATTCAGTGGTTTTTGTTTGGAATTCGCTGTGATACGCGATAGCCGCGTTCCCAGAAATGGGTGAAAATAGGGTGGAAAAGCCCACCGCCATTGATTTTAAAACCTTTTTTACAGTGGCAATCGCTGATTTTGTTGCAACAATAGAGGAATGAACGCCCATGATACTTTTTCAATGTGTTGGCGCGATTTTTTTTGGTTTTTGAATTAGGATTTTTTGAGATTTTAAAAGGATTATTAGGATTGATTTATTAGGATGAATCCTAATGAATCAATCCTAAGTAGTTGAAGTTAAAGAATCGACAAAAAAATGCTTACTAAAATATTGATTTTCAAGGTATTATAACGTTTGGAGGGTTTCAAACCCTCCAAACGTTGTTGTCGATTCTTTAACATTAATCACTTAACAATCCTTTTAAAATCCTAAAAAATCCTAATTCAAAAACCAAAAAAAGTCGCCCAAACAGGTGACAAATAATAGGTAATAACCATAAATTTATTTAATAATAAATTTATATATATCTTGTCCATCCAGAAATCTGAATTCTTGTCTAAAGTTGAATAAGTCTTTGTAGTCTAAGGTATGGGTTGCCACATCACATTCGTCTGCTTTGCAATATAATACCGTGCCAGAATAATCAATGACCATCGTCTCGCCTGAGTACTCAATGTGGTTGCCATCCACCCCGATTCGGTTCACGGCAACCACATAACATTGATTTTCAATGGCTCGCGCAATCAGCAAAGACCGCCAAGCATGCATCCGGCTTTTGGGCCAATTGGCAACATATATCAAAACATCGTAACTTGCCGCCATGCCCAGGTATTTGAAATTGCGACTCCACACAGGAAACCGCAGGTCGTAACAAATTTGGGGGCAAAAAAGCCAACTCCGCCAATGCGCGTAAAGCGGTCGCTTTCCGGGCGTATAGGCATAGGATTCGCCCGCATGCTCGAACAAATGCCGTTTGTCATATTGACTGGATTTGCCATCTGGTTCGACCCACAGAAAGCGGTTGAAATCCTCTTTGTGGTCGCGGCAAACATAGCTGCCTGCAATCACAGCATTCAGCCGTTCTGCCTGTTGATGCATCCATTGATACGTTACATCTTTGGGTTTTTCTTTAACCAATTTGGGCTCCATCGTGAACCCTGTGGTAAACATTTCAGGGAAAATGATCAAATCTGTTGAATTAGGTTCGATATTTTCCAAAAGTTTTGTGTATCTTTTAAGATTTTCGGCTTTTTTATGCCAAACGATGTCCGTTTGTACCGTCGTGATTCTAAGTTGCATCGCAGTATTATGAAATTGGATATTCAGAATATCTTTTTGTGATTTTAAATAACAACTTGCAAATATATAGTATTATATTTATGTAAAAGATAAAAATTTACAAAAAGTGACTTTTTTTCGGCTTTTATTGAAATTTTCCTTAGTTTTGCCTTGAAAATGAGTTAAAACTAAATTCTCAAAGATTGGAAAAACGTAAAAAAGAATTAACAACGGCTGCCCTATTGCAAAAATTGCAATCCTATTGTGCCTACCAAGAGCGTTGTTTGCAAGAAGTGAACACTAAATTTTTTGATTTGGGCGTTGTTGACCGCGATTTGCGAGACCAAATCATAGACTCGCTCCTCGAAAACAACTTCCTTAATGAAGAGCGATTTGCCATCGCCTTTGCGGGTGGTAAGTTTCGCGTCAAACAATGGGGCAAGATACGTATTTTTCAAGAATTAAAAAGCAAACATATCAGCGAAAAAAATATAAATCTTGCTTTAAAGGAAATTGATGCCACTGCGTATCAAGCAACTTTTGACCGTTTGTTTGAACAAAAACTGCATGATTATGACGATACAAGGCAAGGAAAGGCTCAATTTGCCCATTTTCTTTTGAGAAAAGGCTTTGAGCCAACTTTAATTTGGGAACGCCTTCGTTTGAACGAAGATTCATGAACTATAAATTCATTTTGCATCATGGAAAAATCCGATTTAGAAGCCATTATTTTATTTGATGGCGTATGCAATTTGTGCGATACTTTCGTGCAATTTGTTTTAAAAAAAGATAAAAAAGCGCGTTTTCGATTTGCCGCCTTGCAATCACAACGCGGCGCGCTGCTATTAAAGCAATTTGGATTATCTGCTACCGAATACAATTCGGTGGTTTTAGTCGAATCGGGTCAGGTTTATCAAAAATCGGCGGCGGCTTTGCGCATTTTGAAAGGACTTGGAGGCATGTGGACTTTGTTGTACGCCTTCATTTGGATACCGAGACCGATTCGAGACGTTTTATACGACTGGATTGCCCGAAATCGATACCGATTTTTTGGTAAAAAAGCGGAATGTATGCTGCCAACTCCAGAAATTCGCGCTCGGTTTCTAAAATAGTCTTTAATTTGCATTTGGTAATCAATAATTTATAAGAATGAAAGTTAAAATCATCAATCGCTCTGCCTACGCGCTGCCGCGTT
The DNA here is from genome assembly GCA_039804385.1 of Bacteroidota bacterium. Taxonomy (GTDB): domain Bacteria; phylum Bacteroidota; class Bacteroidia; order Chitinophagales; family Saprospiraceae; genus JAAFJT01. The sequence goes on along the minus strand of JBDLWG010000420.1, from coordinate 1,177 downwards.
ATCAGACAGAGGGTGCTGCGGGCATGGATTTACGCGCTGTGTTAGCAGAGCCGATACAACTCCTTCCTTTACAACGTTTTATGATTCCAACAGGGATTTCCATTGAGTTGCCGATTGGGTATGAGGCACAAGTGCGTCCGCGCAGTGGGCTTGCTGCCAAAAAAGGATTGACCTGTTTGAACACACCCGGCACGATTGATTCCGATTATCGGGGCGAAATCCATGTCATTTTGGTCAATGTCTCCTCCGAACCACAAACAATTGAACCGGGAGAACGGGTTGCCCAAATCGTAATTGCCCGTTATGAACGCATTACTTGGCTGGAAACCAATGAGTTATCTACAACCGATAGAGGCGCGGGTGGTTTTGGCAGTACTGGTTTACAGTAGGATATTTTTTTAAACAAAACAGCTCTTTTATGAAAATCATTATTCCCATGGCGGGCAAAGGTTCCCGATTGCGCCCGCATACCTTGACTGTACCGAAACCTTTAATATGTGTAGCAGGGAAACCGATTGTGCAACGCTTGGTGGAAGATTTGGCAGGCGCGTATCAAGGAAAAATTGAAGAAGTTGCCTTCATTACAGGTGAATTTGGGGCAACCGTTGAAAACAATTTGATTCAAATTGCGGCTTCCATTGGGGCAAAAGGCGTGATTTACAAACAAGATGTGCCGCTTGGCATTGCGCACGCGATTGGCTGTGCTGCGCCAAGTCTTACTGGAAATTGTATTATAGCTTTTGCTGATACGTTATTTCAAGCGAATTTCCGTTTCAATGCCAATGAAGATGGCATTATTTGGACGCAGCGCGTAGAAGACCCTTCTGCATTTGGCGTTGTTAAAATTGATATGCGAAATATTATTACAGATTTTGTCGAAAAACCAAAATATTTTGTCAGTAATTTAGCGATTGTTGGCATTTATTATTTTAAAAGCGGCGAATACTTGCAACAACAAATTGATTATTTGATTCAAAACGACATCAAATTACGAGGTGAATATCAGTTGACAAGCGTGTTGGAAAACATGAAAAATGCAGGTACGAAATTCCGAACCGCTATCATCGAAGAATGGATTGATTGTGGCAATAAAGAAGCAGTGGTGCATGCCAATCAACGAATGTTAGACATTAAAAACCATGAAAAATTGGTCATGCCTTCTGCTAAAATAAAACAT
>JBDLWG010000419.1:0-16552 GCA_039804385.1 Bacteroidota bacterium | reverse complement strand
AATCCATTAAATGCTCAATTACTTTTCAATACACATGATACTCATTTGTTAAATGAAGTACTACTGAATGACAAAATGATGACCTTTTCACAATCAAGACGTGTCGCTTGCAACAGGGTATCGTATCAAACGGATATTTTTTTAAAATTATGTTTAAAACAAATATTTGACAGTCTTTCTCAAAAGTCTTAATTTTGTGTTGTATTTTTGCGAATCCTGTCAAAGGAGAGACCCTCTTTGACAATCCTTTTATTGCTTTTTACTAAAATTGGGAAATCTGATGGCAGAACGTACTTTAATGAGTTTCGATTGGGCAATCAAAAAAGTTTTGCGACACAAAGAAAATTTTGATGTCTTGGAAGGCTTTTTAAGTGAATTGCTGGGTTTTGATGTGGTAATTGTCAATTTGTTAGAAAGTGAAGGCAATCAACAGTCCGAAAAAGATAAATTTGATAGAGTTGACATCCTCGTTCAGACTCAAGAACGAGAATTAATGTTAATTGAGATTCAATATGATGATGAAATTGATTATTTTCATCGGATGGTATATGGAGTGTCCAAACTGATTACGGAATACATTCATGAAGGGCAACCCTATGGCGAAATCAAAAAAGTCTATTCGATTAATATTGTGTATTTTCGGATTGGACAGGGGAAGGATTATATCTACGAATATCAAGGAGCTTTCATTGGACGCAAACAAAAAGATATACTAAATCCGACCAAAACGCAGCAAAAAAAATATACAATCAAAAAAGTTGCAGATATTTTTCCCAAATATTACATTTTACGAGTTGGGGCATTTAAACCCGAACAAGTCGTGGAACCCATTGATGAATGGTTCTATTTTTTGAAAAAGAGTGAAATCAAAGATTCCTTCAAAGCCAAAGGCATGAAACGGGCGAAAACGGTGTTAGATGTGGAGCGCATGAGTGTTGAAGAACGTCGAGCGTATCAACGACATGTGGAAAACCGTCGGATTGAACTGTCGGTCACGGAAACCGCTTTTGAAAAAGGCGCAGAGAAGGCAGCACGACAACGAAATATCGAAGTCGCGCAAGAATCGTTGAAATTGGGATTTTCGCATGAAGTTGTGGCACAATTATCCAAACTTACATTAACCGAAATTGAGTTCTTGGCGGAAGGAAAATGGATTGACTTCTCAGCAGAAGACGAATAAATTAACAGTTCGTAACAGGGAGAAATGAAAGTCAAAATTTTTACACCAAAATACCAACAATGCTCCTATCGAAAATTAGGAAAGAATTTTAGATTTTTTGACCCCAAAACCTAAAATTCAGTTGGTCATAGAGCATAGGAAAACAATAGCTTTTGTAATTCTAAATTAATGAAGGACGCAATTGCTGGATTTTGGGTACAAAAATCAAACAATTACATCCTTCATTCTTAATTCCTTCCTTTCCAGCCAATAAAAATCAATACGCTCTCGCAAATAAAACACGCTGCGCCGAAGGTTTCCCCGTCAAAACACACGTACCTTTTTCAAGTTTTGAATCCAAAGGAATGCAACGAATCGTTGCTTTGGTCAATTCTTTGATTTTTTCTTCGGTTTCGGTCGTTCCATCCCAATGCGCGAGGATAAAACCCCCTTTTCCATCCAATACTTGTTTGAAAGTATCGAAATCATCTACTTTGGTAGTATGTTCTTCGCGGTATTTTTTGGCGCGTTCAAACAAATTGGATTGAATATCTTTCAATAATTTTTTGATATAATCATCAATGTCTTCCAATGCAACACTCCTTTTTTCTTTGGTATCGCGTCTTGCAACTTCAACTTTGCCCGCCGCCAAATCGCGTGCGCCAATGCCAATCCGCACAGGTACGCCAATCATCTCATACTCCGCGAATTTAAAACCAGGTCTTTTTTGGTCGTCTTTATCATATTTGACAGAGATTCCTTTGGCTTTCAATGCTTTCATGATTTTTTCCGCCGCTTCCGCAATTTCAGGAGTCGGTTTTGGAATCGGCACAATCACCACTTGAATCGGTGCTAATTTTGGAGGCAAAACCAAACCATCATCATCCGAATGCGTCATAATCAACGCACCAATCAAGCGCGTCGAAACACCCCAAGACGTTGCCCAAACATATTCTTCTTTATTCTCTTTTGTAAGAAACTTAACATCAAAGGCTTTTGCAAAATTTTGACCTAAAAAATGAGATGTTCCAGCTTGTAAAGCTTTGCCATCTTGCATCAAACTTTCGATGCAATACGTATCGACAGCGCCTGCAAAACGCTCATTTGCCGTTTTGCGTCCTCTGATAACGGGCATTGCCATGAATTTTTCAGCAAAATCAGCATAAACTTCTAACATTTGTTCCGCTTCCGCAATCGCTTCTTGGGAAGTTGAATGGGCTGTATGTCCTTCCTGCCACAAAAATTCCGCCGTCCGCAAAAAAGGACGCGTCCGCATTTCCCAACGAACCACATTTGCCCATTGATTGATTAATAGCGGCAAATCCCGATAGGATTTTATCCAACCGCGATACGTATCCCATATAATCGTCTCCGAAGTCGGTCGCACGATCAGTTCTTCTTCCAATTTTGCATCAGGATCCACAATAACGCCACTGCCATTAGGGTCTTTTTTGAGGCGATAATGCGTCACCACTGCACATTCTTTCGCAAAACCTTCCACATGCGCCGCCTCTTTGCTCAAAAAACTCTTGGGGATGAACAACGGAAAATACGCATTCACATGACCCGTATCTTTAAACATTTTGTCTAATTGGTCACGCATTTTCTCCCAAATCGCAAAACCATGGGGTTTTATCACCATACAGCCGCGTACTGGAGAATTTTCGGCAAGACCCGCCTTTGAAACAATATCATTGTACCATTTGGAGTAGTCGCCGCCCGTTCTGGATGTAATTTCTTTTGACATAGTTTGAATTCTTTTTCACGCAACAAACCTCAAAAAAATCTTTATTTTTTTGATTTTTGTTGGGTCGAAGTAAACTTAAATTTTAACTTTTCTTTAAGGGTTCACAACTTGCTATTAACGAACTTTTGTTTAAAAAAAAGGTCTAAATAGAAACGTGATTTAAGTATTTTTGGGTTGAAAAAATACTTTAACACTCTGTGAATGAATTTTAAAAAAAAATTAACAAAAATAAAGCCGCAAAGGTAATACTTTTATGTCTGTATTCGCCAATGTAGTTTTTTTAAGCCTTTTAAATTAGTAAAAATCATGAAACATCGTTACTTTTCCGCATCGGCTTTGGTGCTAATGACTGGGTTTTTGACTCCCGCCGTCGCCCAAAACGATGACGTTTATTACGACCCACAAAGAGACCGTTCTACGGAAACGGTTGCTCCATCAAGTCGTAACAATCCGAATACGGAGTCCACAACGACGATTCCGAACCATTCAAACCCATCTAATAGTGCTTCTTACGATGATTTGCAATATTATGATAATGAATATGCAGATGATTATCAATATTCATCTCGCATCCGCCGTTATCGCGGTGGTGCAAATTATTCGTATTATGACAATTATTACATGGATCCGTTTCGATATGACCCGTATTTTTACGATAGAATGTACTATCGCCCCCAATTAATGGTTTCAGTAGGTCGCCGACCTTTTTGGGATATGTATTCGTTTCGTCCTGTTTATAATAGTTGGAATAATTGGGATGATTACAGTTATACAGGCTGGAATCCTTATTTTTCGAGCCCTTGGGGTTGCAATACTTCTTATGGTTGGAACAGCTATTATGGTTATAACCAATGGAATACGTATGACAATTATTATGGTTGGAATAATAACCGTCGCAATCGGAATAATAATAATAATGATAATCAAAGACATTGGAATCCCAATGGAACGTATTTAGGTGCGCGCACCGTAGGTTCGAGTATCAGCCCTGCGTCACCTCGTCATGGCAGAGAAACAATTTCACCGCGCAATAATAATAGTGGTACGCTTGATAATCGTCCGACAACGACAGGCAGGATTTCATCCAATCCGCGCAATCCGCAAAATACGACTCCAATGGATGTGCAAAGAGAAAGAAGTGATGCAAATACGACCCGCATCACGCCGTCTGCGCCGACTCGGAGCTATGACCGTCCAGAAAATTCGGATAATCGTCCAACGCGTACGTATGAACGTCCTGCTCAATCGGGTGTAGAGCGAGAGCGTCCAACGCGTACCTATGAGCGTCCGACTCAATCCAGTGATGAGCGTCCGACACGCACCTATGAGCGTCCAACTCAATCCAATGAAACACGGACAGAACGGCCTGCTCGTACGGCACAACGTCCGACTCAAACAGAGGAAGAACACCCTACACGCACGAATGAAAGACAAAGTAGAAATGAAACGCGTTCAGAATCAACGAGAAGTGAAACGCGTTCTGCACCAACGAGAAGCGAGTCTCGTTCAGAATCGACGAAAAGTGAATCTCGTTCTGCACCAAGTCGTTCTGCGCCAAGTAGTCCAAGAGGTAGAAATTAATTCGTAAAAAACTTGTTTTTTGAACGTTTTTTGAAATAAGCAAGCGGGCGTTGATTTAACACATTGCCGCCCGCTTTTTTATTGCCCTATCGATTTATTGCCCACGAATCGCGGGCAATAAATTTTTCGACTACCCAATTGATTATACACTCTGTCGATTTTGAAAAATCAAATGATCCTATTTTTAAACCTAAATCTTAAAATCACTATTGATAGCACAATGAAAAAACTTGTATTTTTTTTATCAATTGTAATGGCATCACAAAATGTTGATGCTCAAAATTTTGGAGAAGCTTTGCGTTATTCCAACCTTCAATATGGTAGCACCACCCGTTCCATGTCTGTAGGCGGCACGATGAGTGCGTTAGGTGCCGATTTCAGTGCATTGAGCACTAATCCCGCAGGTTTGGCGCAATATCGTGGCGCAGAAATCAGTGCGAGTTTTGGCTTTAAAAGTACCGCAGCACAAACGCAGTTATTGACAGGTAACAATTTACCGTTCAATCAATCCAGTATCGTAGGTACTTTTAACAATGTTGGCTTGGTTTGGGGAGCCACTTTGTCCAATAATTCCCCTTGGACGAGTATTCGATTGGGTATTGGTTTAAATAAAATTGCCGATTTAAATAGAAGCATTTTCATTACAGGTTCGAGTCAAGGGTCCATTATGGAGCGTTGGACCAGTATGGGCAATGCAGGTACTTGGAATGATTTGGAACAATTTCCTGCGGTCGAATCGGGTGCTGTTTTTTACGACTCGGTGTCAAGACGCTATGTAAATGATATTCAATCAACGCCCAATGCGCTCATTAAAAAAACACAAAGCATTGAAAATAAAGGTTATATCAATGAATTAGTTTTCTCCTATGCAGGAAATTACAAAGATAGATTATTGATTGGGGCAAGCCTTGGCGTTCCTTTTTTGAATAATACAGAAAACAAAACTTATACAGAAACCGATGCTATTAATGCAAATCCTTCTTTTAATAAATTGGTTTATAAAGAGTTTTTGCAAACCGATGGAGTCGGTATCAATGCCAAATTGGGACTTATTGTGCGGGTGAGTCCTTATTTGCGGTTGGGCGCGGCAATTCATACGCCGACTCTCTACACGATGAAAGATACTTTTTTAAATAGTGCGGAATATACCTACACGGAACGCAATGCGATAAAAACGTTTACAGGCACTTCCCCGTCTGGCATTACCGATTATAAATTTCAAACGCCTTGGCGTTTTTTAGCAAGCGCGTGTGTATTGGCAGGCAAAAATGGTTTTTTGACAGGCGAAGCCGAATGGGTGAAATTTAATGGCGCAAAATATGCTTATAGTAGTGATTTAGCAGAATCACAAAAAGATGTCAATCAAACGATTAGCGATAGTTTGACCCAATCCATGAATCTTCGTATGGGTGGCGAATTGGTGTTAGACATTTTTAGAATACGAGCAGGTGCGGGCATGCAAACATCCCCTTTGGCAAATGATAAAACATTGAATTGGTCTTATAGCGCAGGCGTTGGCATCCGAACTGGTTCCTTTTTTGCTGATTTGGGCTATCGTAACACGACTGAATCGTATCGTTATCAACCTTATCAACATTTTGCGAATGTGCAAAAAGTACAAACCAATTTAAGTTATCATCAAATCATGGCAACGATTGGTTTTAAATTTTAAAAAAAAACGTCGTCAAGGTTGCTCTTGACGACGTTTTTCGTTTCTTTGTTTCAATTATAAACCTTCCTTCATATTTTCTTTCCAACCTGCGGGTTTATTCAACCGCACCACAGGATGTGATTTTTTGCGCAAACGCATATTCAATAATTCTACGCCTAATGAAAAGGCAATCGAAAAATAAATATATCCTTTGCTCACATGTTGATGAAAACCTTCTGCAATCAACATCACACCAATCAAAATCAAAAAAGATAAAGCCAACATTTGCATCGTCGGATGCGTATTAATGAATTTGCTCACAGGAGCCGAAAACGCCATCATCACCCCAATCGATGCGATAACAGCCACCATCATAATGAATACATCTTGCGTCATACCAATCGCGGTCAAGATGGAATCGAATGAAAAGACGATGTTAACTAAGCAAATTTGTAGAATGACTGATGACATGGTGCTTTTGGCAGCCGCTTGATGGGATTCTTCATCGCCTTCTAATTTATGGTGAATTTCTTGGGTACTTTTGTACAATAGGAAAATACCACCGCCAATTAAGATTAAGTCCTTGATACTCAACCCAATCGGTTGACCTTCATGCTGCATAAAAGGAACGGTAAAGAGGGGCGTATTCAATGATAAAATCCAACCAATGAATAAAAGTAAAATGAGGCGAAAGCCCATTGCCAATATCAAACCAATATTCCGAGCGCGTGCACGTTCTTTTTCAGGGAGTTGATTGGCGACAATGGAGACGAAAATAATGTTATCAACGCCTAAGACGATTTCAAGAAAGGTCAAAGTTAAAAGACTCAGCCATACATCGGCGGATGCGAAATTAGGTAAACTCATTGCTGTCATAATTTGCTTTAAAATTTTCTTTTTTTTAATACTTTTGCAGTGTATTTGAGGTTGATTTGCGGTAAACGTTCAAAAAAATGCAATATTACGAGAATCCTTGCAATTTTCAAAAACAACTACCCTCTACACAACCCATATTGTATCAAAAAAGTGTCCATTCCAATCGATTTGTGGATGAAAATGCCGAATTAAAGGCTTAAAACCGCATTTTTAACGATGAAAAAAAATGTAGGTATCTTGTCTTTTTCTTTGAATAAAGATTTTAAAAATATAAAAATGAAATATCGCCGACTTAATAGCAATGAACTTGCTGATTTAGAAAATGAATTTGTTCGATTTTTAGTTGCCAATGGCATTGATGCTGCTCATTGGACGCGTCTAAAATCCAAACAACCTGATGAAGCTATCAAAATGATTGATATTTTCAGCGACATGGTCTTTGAAACGAGTTTGAAAAAAGTTAAATATTTGAAAGCCCGTTCTCAATCGGATTTAAAATTATTCCATTGTTTGCCGAATCGGATTGAACTCATTGCATTAGAGGCAAAACCGAAATCCAGTTTCGATTTTACGAAAGATGTCGAATTACGGAGCTTATTCAATGCACTCGCCGATGCCGCCGATGACAAATTGACGGTCTATAAAGCGCAAAAAAATTATGAAAAAGAGCGCGAACAAGCCTTATTTCAATTGATGGAAGATGGCTGTTTGATTTGCGATGGACATTTATTTGAAATGTTAAACAAAGCGTTTTAAAAAAAAGGTGTCCAATTTTTTCAAAAATAGGCATAATTTAAGTCTAAAATAGTATATTTGCATCAAAATATGAGATAATTATGGATACCCAACTTCTGTTTCCAATAACGGCTCCCAATCCTGCCAACACTGCTGCTATCACTAAGCATGCAGGTGTGGTGGATATGTTTTGTGGTGTGGGAGGATTAACGCACGGTTTTGTGCAGGAATCCTTTCGAGTTTTAGCAGGTTATGATTTAGATGCCTCCTGTCAGTATGCTTTTGAGCGCAATAATCAATCCCCTTTTGTTCAAAAAGATATTGCAACCGTTACTGCCACAGAAATTAAAGAACGTTTTGCCAATAGTGCGATTAAAATTTTGGTGGGTTGCGCACCTTGCCAACCCTTTTCATCTTATAATTTTAAAAATGAAGACAAAGAAAAATGGTCCTTATTGAACGAATTTGCACGACTCATACGAGAGGTGCAACCCGACATCGTTTCGATGGAAAATGTACCTCAGTTATTGAATTTTAAGAAAGAAGATATTTTTCAAAGTTTTTTAAAAAATTTGATTGATAATCAATACCATGTAAGTTATAAAATTGTAGAATGTACAAAATATGGCATTCCACAAAATAGGAAACGACTGGTACTATTGGCTTCTAAATTAGGTGCGATTGATTTGATACCGCCAACACATAACAAAAATAATTTTGTGAGCGTTAGACAAACGATTGGTAAACTCGAACCGCTTGAAAGCGGTATGCAATCGCCCATTGACCCTTTACACAAAGCTGCGAAACTGAGTACATTAAATATTAAAAGAATACAACAATCGGTTCCAGGGCGTACTTGGCGCGATTGGGATAAATCGTTGATTTTAAAATGCCACCAGAAAAAATCTGGCAAAAGTTATATGAGTGTTTATGGGCGCATGTTGTGGGATGATCCATCACCAACTATTACAACTCAATTTAATGGTATCGGTAATGGGCGATTTGGGCACCCTGAGCAAGATAGAGCTTTGAGTTTACGCGAAGGTGCGTTACTACAGACTTTTCCACCTCACTACGAATTTATAAACCCAGAAAAATCCATGTCAACAAGCACTATTACCACCCATATTGGCAATGCCGTTCCTGTTCGATTGGGGCAAGTGATAGCAAAAAGTATTTTAATTCACCTTGAAAATCATTGGAAACATGAGTGAACAATTACAATTATTTCCTAAATACTCCATAGATAAGCAAATGGAGGCAGAAAAACAACTCGTTGAAAGCCAAAAAGTTGTAGATTATCAAATTAGAGAATATACGATAGAATTATTGGTAAAAAAGTATCAAGACGGGCGTAAGGAGGGGAAAAATGATATTTTTATCCCTCCTTACCAAAGAAAATTTGTTTGGGATGAAAAAAAACAATCTTTTTTTATAGAATCCCTATTATTAGGCATGCCAATTCCGTATATGTTTAGTGCTGATAGTGCTGAAAATGATGGTCGTTCTGAAATCGTAGATGGCTCTCAAAGACTTAGAACGTTGGAAGCGTTTTTAGATAATAAATTGGTTTTAGTGGATTTGGAAAAATTAGACTTACTGAATGGCTTTCGATTTACAGATTTGCCAGATTCTCGGCAACGAAGATTTAAAAGAAAAACAATCCGATTGATAGAGTTAACAGAGAAAGCAGACTATAGTGTCCGCAAGCAAATTTTTTCCCGAATTAATACCACAGCAACTTTGCTTTCAGAAATGGAGCTTCGGAGAGGTGTTTATGAAGGTGCATTTGCTGATTTTATTCAGATATGCTCTAAAAACGTTAAATTTCATTTACTATGCCCTGTGAGTTTTAAAAGAACACTTCGAGAAGAATATCAAGAATTAGTACTTCGTTTTTTTGCATTAGGAGAGCAATTAGATAAATTTGTACATAGTGTAAAAGGTTTTTTAAATGATTATGCTGCAGCAAAAAGCCAACAATTTGATGCAGCTACGATGGAAGAAGATTTTGAGAACATGTTAGATTTTGTAAATATTCATTTTCCTTACGGTTTCAAAAAAACAGAAAATCATAATTCAACGCCAAGAGTTCGCTTTGAAGCCATTTCTGTTGGGGTTCATTTAGCTTTGAAAGTTAAACCTAATTTGATACCTGCGCAACCGATTTTAAATTGGCTCGAATCAAATGAGTTTAAAGAACATGTGACAAGTGATGCCGCCAATAATCTTAGTAAAGTAATTGGACGCATCGAATTTGTAAAAAATAAACTATTAACCAACCTATGAAAGATGTCATTCATTTATTCCATGAGCGTAAAAATGAAGTTGAAATTTATTTTGAACATGCAAAAAATGCTTGGTTTGTAGATGCAAGTCTCCTCTTTACAGATGATATTAAAACGAAACAAGTTGTGAAATTAAGTGTAGAACTGAAACAAATACTTTTAGCAAATACATTTTTATTGTTATACAACTTAGTAGAATCTTCGATATCCAGCGCAATGGAGGAGATTTATAAAACCATTAAAAATCAAAAAATACCCTATAATAACGTCAAATCCAATATTCAAGAAGAAATTATTACTCATATTAGAAAGAATGTTGCTCCTAATAGATTTGTTCAAAGTATCAACGATATCGCAATAGATATTTTAAATCACCATCCAACTTCACGAGATTTTTTCTCTGGTAACATTGATAGAGAGGTAATTAAGGATATTTCACGAAGATACGGTTTTTCTACGGAGACCCAAGCAATGGATACTAAAAATGGCGAAAAATTAAAAGCTATTAAAAGAAATCGAAATGATTTGGCTCATGGTTTTGTATCCTTTAAAGAATGTGGACAAGAAAGAGGCATTTTAGAAATGGAGGAAATTAAAAATGAAAGTTTACTTTATATTGAACAAATATTGAATAATATTGAGCAGTTTTTAGAAGACAAAAAATATTTAAAATCTTAAATAACTTAATAATCCAAATTAAATTTCAAACAAAGCCATTATGAAAAATTTTGTATTAAAAGTATGCTTACTTGCGCTTTATGCTCCGTTTAGTTTAGTTGCGCAAACCGTGCCCAAATATGTTTTATTAGAACATTTTACCAATTCGCGTTGCGGCAATTGTGCCGCAAGCAATCCTGCTTTTTATGCTCGGTTGGGTTCGCTTTTTGGGGAAAATGCTCATCATATTTCGATTCATTCGCGGATTCCGTACACAAGTTGCCTTTTTTATCAAGGCAATACTGCCCCACAAGATACGCGGGCTGATTTTTACGGAGTGGTGGGTACACCTGTGGTTTCTTTAAATGGCGGTGCCGTGCAAAGTGTTTCCAATGTGTCCGTTGGAATATTGCAAGGCGAAGCTGCCAAACGCAGTCCGATAGGGATTCAAGTTACGGAATTTTTGTCGGGCAGCAATGTGAATGCGACGATTCAAGTCAAAACGTACGGTGCTGTGCCTGCGGGTACGTACAAATTGTATGCAGCACAAGTATTGAAACGGGTCAATCAAGCAACACCTAATGGTGAATCCATTCACTATGATGTTTTTCGCAAATGGATGGTCAATGATGGAGTTGCTTTCACACCTGCGGCAATAGGTAGTTCATTATCAATTAGTTACACCTATCCAAATGAAACGGTATGGAGTAGTAATGAAAATTATTTAGTCGTTTTCGTTCAAAATACGGCAACCAAAGAGGTCTTAAATTCAGGTACTAAATTTGACCCAACTTTGCCTGCACCAACTTATGAAACCAATTCATTAAGTCAAAAAATACATTTGTATCCCAATCCTGCTACCACCGATTTGACCTTGGAATTAGAGGATTTGAATGCTGAATCCTTTTCTATTTTCAACGCACAAGGGCAAATGATTGAAAAACAATTTATTACAAGTGCTAAAAAAATAATATCATTGGCAGGTTATGCTAAAGGCATTTATTGGTTACGCGTGCAAACGCAGCAAGGTATTGGTAATCAATCTTTTGTGATTGAATAGTTGAATCAGGAATTAAGCAATCATTTAAGTAGTTGGAATGAAAGAATCGACCCAAAGGGGTACTTACTAAAAGATTGATTTTCAAGATAGTATAACGTTTGGAGGGTTTGAAACCCTCCAAACGTTGTTGTTCCTTATTTAGCTTTTTTAATTTATTTGACCCAAAAAATGATTCCTTAATTCCTAACATTCCTGATTCAAATAAATCCTATTCCATCACGCCCTGCGAATTGATTTTAATAATTCGATTAATCTCCACTTCAAAACTACGTCCTGCTAATAATAAAACACTATTATCTGCTAATGGAATGATTTTTAAAACCTGAGTCTGCGGCAATTTCAAAGGTGTTTGCCACATGGCACCTGCGCCCAAGTTGGTACTGCGCTTATAAATTTTTGCATAAAAATCATTGGAGACTTCATGATTTGTGTAATTGGATGCGTAAATAAAACCACCATCTTGCGTCCCAATTAGCGAACTCACGGAATGTCGCCCCATAGCTGTATCCGAAGGCAAGGCGATGTAAGCCGTCTGGTCATTTACAACGGGCAAACCAATTTTGGGCAGCACTTTGATAAAATAAGGTCGAAAATAATACGGTTTTGTGGGAATCGTTTGATTATTTTCTAAATGATTGGCATTCAAAATGGCTAAAATATGTCCATCTGCCCCCCGCGCAATATCTGCCATATAATTAAATTGGGAATGTACTTCTGTAAAATGCCCCCGATGTTGTATCGTACAAGACAATGGGTCTAAACGGCTTATCGTTCCTGGCCCGCCCGAAGTGCCAAGACCATAGGAGACCCCACCAAAAATGACTTGCTGTTTCAGCAAAATAGCTCCTTTGACATCGTAATAGTTGAAATACTGGTCACAACCGCGCAGCCAACCCATAGAATCTATCCGAAAAAAACCTGCGGAACGGTCAGGCGGCTCTTGTCCACTCAAAGTGCCGCGCAAAACGGTCAATTCTTCTGGATTGAAAGAAACGATTTTACTGAATGTAGAGCGCGCACTCAAAGGCGGCGGATACATGCGATGCCACATTTTGTGCAAAGAATCTTGGGTCGAAATGCGAAAAACAATCCCTCGAAAAATTAAATTAGGGTCTCTGACACGCCCAGCAAGATAAATATTTTCCAAACTATCCACTGCCATACACGCAATCTCATCATCCCAATTACTTTCACTATTGAAATGTGCCACTTCTTTAACCTGTCCAAAACCGCTTAAGCGAATCGCTAAAGCATCAAATTCGCCTGTTTTCAGCAAAACTTTGCCTGTTGCAATAATGTCTTTATTGCGCAATTGAACCGCATCATATAAGTATATTTTATCAAATGATGGGTCAAGATGGGTCAATGTATAATCAAAAGGAGCAATTGGCAATGGTTCTAAACGACAACCTATGACCCATAGTAGGCTAAAAATGCTCCATAAAAGTCGTTTTTGAACTAAAAAAAAGTATATTCTCTGCATAGTAATTTGTTTCATTAAATGGTTAATAGGAGCTAAAATATTTATTTAAAACAAAATATACATTTTTAAAATTTAAATTTAATTCCAATACCATCATTGGAAACGGTAGGTGTCCAGCCTTTTTCCAATTCAAATGGAGTTTGGACTAAATAACGCCTTCGATGCGAAAAAGCATTCCGACGCATCATTTTGTGAATCAACAAAGTGCCACAAGTTACTGTTAACAATCCACCAGCGATTGCAATGTATTGATTATCAATGTATTGCTTATTCTTTTCTGGATAATTACCTAATGGGTCGGTTGGGGTGATTTCATGATAATGAGTCCAATCTTTTCGGATTTTATAAGCCGTACAAAGTCCAAAAGTTGTCACGCCAACCCCTGCAAGCGCACCCGCACTATACGCATAAAGCGGTACAACAGAAGGCATTGGCGGCAATCGCAAAATTTCGGTTTCTATAAAAGCGCGCAATTTCTCTTTGCGTTCCAATCGATGTTGATAAATACGGCGCGGCATTTCCAAAACGCCTTCATAGGAAATACTCCTATCCATCAATTGTTCAATTTGAAAAAAGATGCGAACTTTATCATTCTCAGCAGTAGGTGGCTGCTCTACGCAACCTGAAAGCAGATAAAACACCCCTTTTTCCATCAATTTTTGATTCAAATCGTCCGAAATACGATAAATACAACTATTTGTTGAAGGTTGTCGAACGATATGATCATTTTTTAAAGCCACTAAAATATCAGGGCGGCGATGGCGCAATATGATTTTACAAGTGGCAAGTTGTGAAAATAGGCTTTCAGTATCATCCGTGAGTGCAGGGTCAGATAATTTTTTACCATGCTTATCCGTGAAATCACGGACAAACAAATCGCGGCAGAAAGGCTGCTTCGACTGGGCAAAAAGGGCGTTACAAATCAAAAATGGGAATATCCCAATTAATAATTGCTTTAAAATGTTTGCTTTTTGATTCATAGAATGTTTGTTTTAATTAAACGGATGCAATGTTTTTAAAACCTATTGATAAAATATTTCTATCAATGGTTTTAAAGTTCACACTATTTCAATTCAATTCTGCGGCAAATGTAAGAGCCTTTTTTAAAATTACCCTAATTTTGGTGTTTTTTTTTACATTTTTTTAAATCATATACAGATTTTTTGTCATTCCGTAGGAAACTTTTTGAGTTCCCTACGGAATGACAAAAAAATCTATTAAGATTACCAAATATTCACCTCCCGCATCAATTCGATTCCAAATTTATCCCGTACAGAACGTTGTACATTTTCCGCATGAGTCATAATTTCGAGTCCTGTCGCGCCGCCATAATTGACAATAACCAAGGGTTGTCGGGCATGACACCCTGTATTGCCTACGCGTTTGCCCTTCCAACCACATTGCTCTATCAACCAAGCCGCAGGGATTTTCGCCTCGAATGTACCCACTGCATAATGCGGCATTTCAGGAAAATCATTTTGTAAGGATTCCCATTTTTGATTCAAAATCACAGGATTTTTGAAAAAACTACCTGCATTGCCAATCATAGCAGGGTCTGGCAACTTGGCTTTGCGGATATTACAAACCGCATTACTCACATCGGTAGGCGTTATATGATTAGAATCAATATTCATATTCGCCAAAGTATTGCGAATATCACCGTATTCGATATTGACTTCCCGATTTCGACTGAGTTGCAACATCACTTTGGTAATCAAATATTGTCCTTTCAATTTGCTTTTAAACACACTTTCTCGATAGCCAAAGGCGCAATCATTTTTCGTAAAGTGATGAATATCAAGTGTTTCTAAATGTAAGGCTTCAACATTCAATAATAAATCAGCTAATTCAACGCCATAAGCTCCAATATTTTGAATCGGCGCAGCACCCACCGTTCCCGGTATGAGCGAAAGATTTTCCAATCCACTCAATCCGCGATTGAGCGTCCAAAGCACCAAATCATGCCACAAAACGCCTCCACCTACTAAAACCCAAACGGTCTCTGCATCGCGTTTGATGATTTCAATCTTACGAATATAGTTTTTAATGATTAACGCGCCATAAAAATCTTTGGAAAAAAGAATATTGGAGCCACTACCCAAGATATGAATCGGTAATTTTAAAGGATTATACCGTTTGATAACGGCTCGTGCGCCCTCCACAGAGGAAATTTGTGCGAATAAACCACACTGAGCATCCAATCCAAACGTATTATGGTGTTTGAGCGTATAGTTTTCAACGATTAGGTTATTCTTCAACATTGTCTTGTTAGCAAGTTGGTTTTTAGGGAAAATGGAGTTCTCCAAAAGTCGTCGAGTTGGTCAACTCGACGACTTTAACAAAGTTAAAAATTTATAACAATGTTCTTATGTGTTTTTTTTTACCATAAGGAGGCACAAAAATAATATTTTTTTTGAAATCTCGATGCTTTTTGTGCCTTTTAGGGCAAAAAACTTATGCCATTTGCAAATTTACTTTTTCAATAGTCAAACCCATTTTGCGCAATCTCGGTACAATATCACCATAACCGCGTTCAATCATTGGGACACCTTTTAAATAAGTCGTCCCTTTGGCAAGCGACGCTGCGATAACATATGCCAAACCCGCTCGCAAATCGGGTATTGTCAAAGGGTCAGGATGCGCAATCAAAGGGGTTGGTCCCGAAATAATGGCACTATGTTCATGCCCTTTTCCCGTAAATCGGCAGTCCAAACTGCCCAAACAATGCGGTACTAATTGCACTTTCGCACCCAATTTTTTCAAGGCTTTCAAATAACCAAACCGATTTTCATAAACCGTCTCATGAATAACCGAAATGCCTTCCGCTTGCGTCAAAAATAAAGCAAAAGGTTGTTGCCAATCCGTTGAAAAACCGGGATAAACATCTGTTTCTAAATGAATGGCTTTGGGTTTCTCGGCTCGAAAAAAACGAATACTATCGCCATCTTCCAACTCAAAACCACCACCTGCTTGTCGAAAAGACGATAAAAAATTGCCCAAAGTCTCTGGTTTGATACCATGTACCGTAATTTCGCCATCAGAAGCCGCCGCCAAAGAAGCCCAACTTGCTGTTTCGATGCGGTCGCCGAGAATGTTCATTCGACAACCTTTCAAATTGGAAACGCCTTCAATTCTAAATTCACGCCCCGAATTGGTGAAAATCACCGCGCCCATAGCCCGTAACATCGTGACCAATTCCATAATTTCGGGTTCAACCGCCACGTTTTCAATGATACTCGTACCTTCTGCCAAGACGCTTAAAAACAAACTCGTCTCGGTCGCACCCACAGACGGATATTTCAACTTAAAATGAGT
>JBDLWG010000418.1:0-7245 GCA_039804385.1 Bacteroidota bacterium | reverse complement strand
CAAAATTTAAAAAACAAAACACACACGACCTTATCTCCCTCTTTTGAGGCAGCAAAGCCGCCTACCGCGCAACTTGGATTAATTTGTTTGGGGTGTATAACAAATTTAGCAGTCGGGAAATTTATTTCCCGACTGCTAAACGGGTTATTTCAGGCTACCCATAGCGATTTGACCCGCCCAAGCGGACGGATACTTTTCACTATTTTCATTTTTTAGATAATTCCATTGTGCAGAACCCAATGCCTCCATCGGATGTTGTTGTTTTGTTTGAACATGCTGCCAAAAAGTTTGAATCAAATCGAACGATGGATTGGGCGGAATCGACCACAAAGCCGCCGTCCGCCAAGTCACGCCTGCGTACATGAACGCCTGTGCGACACTCAAAATGCCTTCCCCATTGCGTAAATGTCCTCGAGCCGTCTCACAGGCAACAATCGTAACCAATTCATTTGCCGATAAATCCATTTGATACAGGTCGGCTATGGTCAATAGTTGGACACTATCCGCATCGACGCATACAATACCTGATTGAACAGGCAAGCTATCATTGTAAAAAGCATGTGCATTTATCAAAATATTTTTGATTTGAGGCGCGTATTGTTTGAAAGTATGAATCGTAGCAACCGTATCCACCTTTTTGAATTGCCAAAATGGGTAAAAATGAGCTACAGACTCCACTACTTTGCCTGCTTGTGGCAACCTATCAAGGGATAAATTGCCCTTTTTAGGCAGTTTGATTTCCTTTAAACTATGCGAAAAACCGCCAAATACATAACGCGCTTTCGATTTAGGCGGCAGTTCCTTCCAATAACCTGTTTCTTCGAGCGAGTATGAGATATTTGTTTTATATTTGGCAAGCAGATAATGGTACGGATTGCCGATTTGGGTATCGACCTGCATGAGCGCGTTGAATGGAATCCGTGCGATTTTTCCATCGGGAATAATGCCTAATAATTTGACAGCCGTATCCAATTCCGCTAACGGCTGTTTTAATAAAATTTTGTATAACGTGTAAGCGGCTTTAGAATATTTGGTTTTAGTCGTATCATTGATAGCGGTACTGGTTGCAGTAACGGTTTGCTGCATATCTGAAAGTGCCTTTTCAAAATCGAAGCCAATCGGTATGGAGTATGCTTTATTTAAATTATTTGAAATAATTAATATATGTAAATAATTGTCATTCAAAAAATAATCGATAATCGCTACTTTTTTAGGCAAGAGATTTGAAATCTTAGCAATATCAATGAAGGCTAATTGTTGCGTTTTAAGCTGATGATATTTGGGATATTTTGCTGCCAACTGATTTGAAAATTGTTCATAGGCTTGTTGCGTTTCCGACCATTTTTGGCGATTTTTTTGAATAGAATCGCGTTCATATTGGGCGAGTTTTAACCGAAAATCGCGTTCTTGACGCACCAATGCATCGGGAATATTTAAAAAATGATTTATTTGACTATTGTGCAACCATTCCGAATATAAAACCGCTTTACTTTGTTCCATCGCCGTTGCAATTCGATTCAAATAAACGATTTGACTTGTTTTTTCATGCAATTGTCGATTGAGCGAGATGGATTTATCAAAAATTTGTCTTGCTTGCTGTGTGATATGGAGTTTAGCCGCATCCGTTTTAAAAAAAGCCCGACGAGCGTATAGTGCGTTGCAAACGGCTTGATAGGCATCGGATGCTTTTGGAGCATCCACTTCTAAGGCTGCTAATTGAGCCAAGGCTTCGATTTGCCAATTGGAATGAATGGCGTTTAAAGAAGCACCAATCACGGCTTTAAAGGACTCCCTTGCTTTTTCTAAAAGATTGATTTTCAAGTAAATCATTCCTAAAACGGTATGAATTTCTGAAAGAACAGGATGCCCTGCTGGATAATCTTGTCTCAATTTCAAGGCAGCAAGGGCGTATTTTTCTGCATCCGCATACCGCTTTTGAACCAAATAAAGTTGGGCTAATTCAATTTTAGTATTGGCACTATCTTCTTTGGTTTGCGCCATTCGGTGCGCTTTTTCTAAATCTTTGGTTGCGGTCTCCGAATGATTCGCTAAACGATGCGCAATACCGCGATTTAAGATACATGCAAACCATTCCTCTTGATAATCCTCTTGATAATTTGGGATTTTTTGAATCATACGCTCCACCTCCTTGAAATACGTTATCGCTAACGGATTTTGTAAACCAGCATAAATATCACCCAAATTTAATAAATTAATGATATAATTTCGATAAATTTTTGAAAAATCGGTGCATGTATCGATTTGCAAGGTTTTGAAAATCGAATGAGCGTGTAATGATTTGGCTTCCGCCGCCGTGTAGTCGCCTAATTGCGCCAACAAAGTCCCGTGTACTTGCAAGATTTCTGCTTCCAAAAAGCAATCCTTTCCCATGCCTGTTGTATCGGTATGGGTATCAAAATAGGCTTTTTCGCAAAGTGCCAATGCACCTGTAATATCTTGCTGATTGTCTTTGAGGTTTAAGGCTTGATTGTGTAGCGTTTTATGTGTGAGCCAATGATTGCCTCGTTTTCTCTGCCGAATTTGATAAGCAGTATCATAATATTGATGCGCCTGTGTACTCCATTTTTGTTTTTCCACAAAATGGGCTGTTTCAGATGCCAAATTATCAGCATACAAGCCCAATTTGTGATAAAGTAAATCGACCGCCGTGTCTTTTTTGAGTTGTATAGGCAGTTCGTTCAAACAAGTTTGTAATAGTTGGAATGCCAAACGATCGGTTGTTTTTGTAGCACTATCAAGGGCAATGTTGATTTTGGTTCTAAAATCTTGTTTGGGAGATTTCGATTTGCAGCCCCAAGTGAGCAGCATGATGCCAAAGATTGTTTTTTGTAAGCAATTCATTGTAAGAGGTATCATTATGAATTGCAAAAATAACAGATATTTTGAATTTTTATTTATAAAACACATAGTTCACATAGGAGGATATAGGACACATAGGGGCAACCTTCCATAGATATTTTTACGACTTTTATTCAAATAATTGATTTTTAATATTTTACATCTAAAAATAAATTTACTTATAAAAAAAGATGCTATGTATTCTATGTCCCTCTATGTGAACTATGTGTTTTATGAAAAAAAATTATTGACAAATGGGTTTTAGTACGCCGCCTGTAACTTTAAGTTTGCCTTGCCAACCCGTCGGAATCGTTGTTTTAAAACGCCTATTTAATTTTTGTCGAACCGCCCACCAATCGAAACTACTTAATTGAGAGGCTTCAACCGCAAGGATAGCCGCCACTATCGGCGCGGCGAAACTCGTCCCCGAACTGACCATCAGCGTATCGTTCCGACCCACTGATGTAACCGTCCCTGGTGCCGCAACATCCACACTATTGGAGCCATAATTGGAAAAAAAAGTCGGTTGTGTTCCCAACGAATCTGCCGCCACTTTTACGATAGGGTCGCCTTCAAAATTCGTCGGGAAATAACCAATATTGGGGTTATTATCCACATTCACATTATCATTTCCAGCAGAGGTTACAAATAGCATATTATAATCTTTTGCAATATTCATTGCTATCTCTAACAATAATTTAGCTCGGGTAGCCCCTTGTTGTGGTGGTAAATGGGCGGCATAATTAAAGGATAAATTAACAATATTCATGCGTTGTTGAATACAGGCATCGATGCCTTTTAACACATCCCATAATTCCGCTTCGCCTTGTGCATTGAAGGCTTTGAAAATCGTTATTTTCTGAGTTGCGGGCATGCCTGTCCTATCGTAAATCTGCGCGATGACACTTGCGACACGAGTGCCGTGTGCATAATCATTGTTATCTTGAATCATGGCTGTCGTGCCTTCCCGCGTGAAATTTCGACTGCCAGCCGCATCGAAATGCCGATTCAACAAGGCGTTTTGAGGCAGATTGCCTTGATTTGTGCAAACACCGCCGTCTATAATCGCTACTTTGACGGGCGTGTTCCCTGCTTGTGGGCAATTGCCTAAAAACGATTGTTCCCAATAAGTGGCAGAAGCGACGCTTGTAGAGTCATTCGAGCGATACATTCTGGGTTTTTTAGGGGCGGATTCGCGCAAAACGCTTTGTTCCAAAATGCCCGCATAATCGCCCCATATTTGCATAAAGGCTTGTCGCTTTGCTTGGTTTGGGAATCGCCAAAGCTGCATTTGTAGGCGCGGCAAAGAATCTTCTACTTGCACTTGATATGTGGAACGTAAAGTCGTTATCGTTGTCAAACGATTGGATTCTAAGCCGATTGGAAAATGGATGACGATACTTGCACTATCCACCCGCGATATTTGCGCGTTTGAAAAATTGCAAATAATTGATAATAAAGCAATTAAATATATTTTTTTCATTTTATGTTTTAAATGACTTGAATTAGGATTTTTAGGATTCGTTGGATTTTTGTTAGGATTGATTTTTGTAAAATTTAAATTACGCAAAATCAATCCTAACAAAATCCAACGAATCCTAAAAATCTTAATTCAAAATATTTTGTTATTCTTTAAAAATCTTAACCGTTTGCTCGCGCACTTTCACGAAATAAAATCCTGTTGGCAACGCGTTCAAATCGATAACCTTTTCAGTATCAACGGTTTCCACTTTCTGAACCAATTGTCCAAGCGTATTATAAACCGTAATCGTACCCAATGTTTTATCGGAACGAACCTTTAAATCGCCTGTTGTTGGATTGGGATAGACTTCTAAATGCGCTTCGGTTATCGTTTGCTCCACCGCATTGGTGCAAGCCGGAAGCAATACTTCCGTTTCTGCCACATCACTGTCTATGACCGCCATGATATGCCTAAAATCGGATGCAATCGGCGTATTTAATTTTCTAACAATGATATTACAAAGGCGTTTATTGCTTTCGATGCCATTCGCATCAGAGGTAATCCCGCCAATAAAACAACGATTTAAACTATCAATATTGACCCAAAGGTTCAATCGGGCATCCGCATTCGTAACATCTACGACTTCCATTGCGGTCGAATGTTCCAATATTCTAATATTTAACCCGCGCACCGTCGTATTTGCCCAGACCGAAATGTTGTATAAGTTATTGCCAAGCGGGGTTGCATTACATAAAGCCACTTTTGCAAGACTGGCGCGACCTAATCTTAAATTGCCGCTTGTTGCAAAAGTTAAATCATTGTCTCCCAACAAATAGCTTAAAATAGGCACTACGGAGGTATCGCAGGTCGCCGCCGCTAAATTCGGTAAGGTAATTGTCTGTTCGACAGGTACGCTACTCGGCGAAAGGCGCAGGCTATTCACCCTATCTTTCAGCATAAATCCCCATGATTTCAAGGCACCATTCCGCAATACTTGTGGAAATTCGGTTGGAAATAGGTAAACAGAACGGCGCATGACCCAAGTAACATCTTGTCCCGTAATCGCACCATCTCCGTCTGCATCCATTCGTAATACTTGTTCAGGAGTCCGTTGAATGGCATTATTGAGGTAACGGTTGATCTCATACGCATCGAATGGCACAATAACTTTTTGGGTCAGGTCAGGCAAACTGTGACGCTCCAATTGGATGACTGGATCCACAATATCCTTTAAAATAAGCGCATCGGTCAAAGAACTGTCTCTTCGGATGCCTGTAGTGGTTCGGTAGGTTACATAAGTCATATTATTCGTTCTTGGCATGCGATGAGCCATGTCCGCCCATAATGCCAATTGGATGATTTTGGAATCCCTTATTTTCAGCACACTTGGAATCGTGTCCCATAAACGGGTGGTGATGGCACTTTCTTCTACAAAAACGGGCAAGTCAAACTTGCGGTCTGGTAGTAGGGCAACAGGCTTGATGTTCCAACACAAGGTTATTAATACGTCATTGGTGTTTGCATTCCAATTCGTGCGCGTAAGAATCGTCAGATTTCGTTGACCGTTGACAACCGTGTCTATGACCTCGCCGATATTGCGAATGCCACTTCCGAGTGTGTATCCATTCGGGATTAAAAGGTTTGCATCAAAAGGGATTTTCAGGAGGACGGCGGTAACCGTTGGATTGGCACTCGTCCGCGTAATCGTTTGACAAATAATGGACTGACCGCAGTTCGTAAAGGCAGTATCTGCCACATAAATGTCCACCGATTGAATGGAAATGTTGACGGTTGTATCTCGGCGACAGCCATTTGCATTGGTCACGGTGACGCTATAACTGCCCGTACCCACTGGAATACAACGGTTTGTGGGTCCTGTTGACCATTGATAACGCAATGATTCTGGATTTACCCCGCCTGCTGCGCACAATGTACTGCCGATTTGGGTCAAACTTAATTGGATGTTATTCGGGACAGTGCGCACCAGGAGCGTATGAACGCTATCGCACCGTTCAGGCGTAGCAAAAGTGCCTGCGGTACACACTCGAAGCCCCCGCCAATCCATACACTCGCCTGCGCAAATGGTTTTTTGCACGGTATCGCGGACGGGATTGCAACAAAATTTCAACCGAATCGGGCGACTTTGCACGGATGTCAAGTTGGGAAAGAGCGAAATCCTGCCTTGTGGAAAGGTCATTCGGCTGCTATAAATGGCGGTATCTTCCCGCCGCAGTTGACTAATGGATAAAACAGGGGTTTCGTATAAATCAATGCCATTCCGAGACCACATATTGGGAATACTATCCCGCAAGGTGTTGAAAAACGCAAAATCGGAAACCAGCGCGTAATTCCCTTGCAACTGCACACAACTATCTAACATCGGGCGCGGATTGCGAAAGGCTATCATACAACCTTGTGCATTGAGGGTGACACCTGCGAAAGTGGCAATAGGCTGGCGCAAATCCCAAGGCAGTACGCCGCCACCCGAATGGTACATCCCTGCTAATCCGATGGAATCTTGACAGTGGCAAGTCTGGTCTGCTACTAAATTGACGGTGTAAGCGGTGAAAGTGGTTGCACCAGTGGCGCGAACGGTGTCTTGATAAGTGCCTGCGGCATTGACGGTTCTGCCGCTTGGAAGGCGGTATTGGCGGTCGCCGCATTGTGAAGCGGTGATAGATTCTTGTGTCGTAGTGGTAGTGCTGCACGCGCCTTCGCCATTAACCCAATAATTTGCCCAACTTTGTGTTGCTAAATTGGGATTATTACTAATTTGCCCACCAAGAACGCCTATTCTTGGACAATTTGTTTTAATTGCAGTAGGAATACACCCTGTTAATTGATTGCTAGTCAAGTGCAAACGATTCAAACTGGGCAAATTAAAATTTGGAATGCTACCCGTTAATTGATTGTTGGACACTAAT
>JBDLWG010000417.1:0-4953 GCA_039804385.1 Bacteroidota bacterium | reverse complement strand
TTTTTAAGAGTTACTACGGATGCTGTTAAAATTTGTTTCTGTTGCATGAGTGACCGGTTTTTTTTGATGATTGTTTTCTCTGTGATGCTTACGAGGACAAATATTTGCGTTTTGCTTGTTCAAGGTTTGCTACGGATGATGGTAATTGTGACACCAGAAAATCATTTAGTGGTTTGAATAGTACAAAATAATTTAAACTCAATTCGTGACAGTATAACGAGTCCTTTTTAAAAATATTTTGAATTTATTCAAGTATAAAAGATTGTTTCCTACGCGCTTGTCCTCAAATATAATGCCAAATAGGGCTTTTCATAAATATCTGTTTTTTACAATTTCAATAAGAACGCTTTCGACTCCAAGTTTGGTACATCAAAGATAAATCTTTATCTGATAGATTTTTGTTAATGGTGTGTTAATGATTTGCAGATATTTATAGTTTATATTTTTTTTACACATATTTGGCGCGTTTTTTGACGGGGCGCACCCGCTTATCGGCGATTTAGCGTTTTTCGTGACACTTTTTCATTTCGTAAAATTAAAAAAATGGCTGTTTTTTTTCAAAAAGCTCCGCTTCAATGTTTAGACGTTTGTACTTTCAATGGTAACAAAGCAACGATTTGGGTCAAGCGCGATGACCTGATACACCCGACGGTGCAGGGCAACAAATGGCGCAAATTGAAATATAATCTTGAAAACGCTCAAAATCAAGGTTCTAAAACCCTTTTAACTTTTGGCGGCGCGTTCTCCAATCACTTATACGCAGTGGCAGCTGCGGGACAACTCTTTGATTTTCAAACCATTGCAATTGTACGCGGTGAAAAAACACTGCCCCTCAATCCCACTCTACAATTCGCACAATCGGCAGGAATGCAATTACACTTTGTCAGTCGCAGCGATTACCGAATGTTGTCAAATCAATCCCTTGAATTTATTTTAAACTTTATAAACCTTTCTTTATCAAAGGTTTATCTCTTACCCGAAGGTGGTACGAATGATTTAGCCTTGCGCGGTTGCAGCGAAATCATTGCTGAAATTAAAACGCAATTGGATTTTACGCCCGATGTGTATGCAGTGGCAGTGGGTACGGGCGGTACTTTTTCAGGCATGCTTTCAGGGATGACTGATGCAGATACGCATTGCAAAGCGATAGGTTACGCGGTTTTGAAAGGCAATTTTTTAGAACAAACCGTTCAAAATTTGCTAAACCAACAAAAAGTACAGCCAACTTGTGCATGGACGATTGAAAATGCCTATCATTTGGGCGGTTATGCGAAAATCAATGCAGCATTGTTACAATTCAAAGAAAATTTTGAACAGCAATATGGTTTTGAATTGGATTATGTTTATACGAGCAAATTATTTTACGGCATTTTTCAAGATTTGCAACAAGGAAAATTTCCACCCAATAGTCATATTGTAGCGATTCACACGGGCGGCTTGCAAGGCAATCTTGGTTTTTTACAAAAAATCCAAAAAAAAAAACAGAATTTAAATCCCTAAATCAAAAGTTTGTATCTTGACTGCTTGATTCATAGATTCAACTTTTTATCCTTAAAAATTTTTTCAAATGGAAAACAACATCTTAGATGATGGCTATGCCAACCCCAATCAAGGCGGTCTCAGCAGTTTAGACAAAGAATATTTGTTGACTGCGGCAAAATGGTCTCGCTTTTTGGGCATCGTTAGTTTTGTAGCAACGGCATTACTGGTCGTCATTGCCTTCTTTTTCACGACTTTGATGAGTAAAGTCAATCCATTGATGGGCACTGCGATGCCTATGAGTGGCGGTTTGGGGGCGTTTGTCACCCTTTTTTACTTATTGATTGCCGCCGTTTATTTCTTTGTGTCGCTGTATTTGTACCATTTTGGTACGAAAACGAAAGCCGCTTTGCTTTCCAATGATACCGAAATGTTGACAGAAGGATTGAAAAATTTAAAATCTTTTTTCAGTTTGGTGGGCATTTTGACGGCTATTTTGGTGAGTTTATATGGGATTATCTTTCTTTTTGCGTTGATAGGCTTGGGCGTTGCGAGTACGCAGCGCATGTAGGTTTTGAGGCTCATTATACGAA
The DNA here is from genome assembly GCA_039804385.1 of Bacteroidota bacterium. Classification (GTDB taxonomy): domain Bacteria; phylum Bacteroidota; class Bacteroidia; order Chitinophagales; family Saprospiraceae; genus JAAFJT01. Next base: position 2,881 of record JBDLWG010000417.1, on the reverse strand, counting down.
TGGATGTACGGATTTTTACAGATTCATATGGATTGGTACGGATTTTTTCAAAAATCCGTACCAATCCGTATGAATCTGTAAAATCCGTACATCCATTTGTACAACAAAAATCAACTTTTTGCCCATTTCATGAGCGTTTCTTTCCACCAAACCTTATTGGTAGAAGCTCAATTTAAAAAAGATATTTGTTTTTTTTAAATAATATTTTATTATTATTTGAATTTATGATAAAGTGTTATTTACTTTGTCACAAATTCAAAAACTGTAGGTTTGTAAATTAAAAGCTTCTTGAAAACCGTATCAACCATAGCGATTGTAGCAAATGCAACTTGGAATATTTACAACTTTCGATTAAACCTATTGCGTATTTTAACAGAAAATGACTATCACGTCATCGTCATCACGCCTGTTGAGGATTACGAACAATACAAAAGCTATCAAAAGGAGTTTCCAAGTGTACAGCATATTTCCTTGAAACATTTGGTGCGCAAAAGCACGAATGTCTTTCAAGACCTGCGTTTATGCCATGAATTATTTCAAATATTTAAACAAACGCAACCCGATTTAATTCTTAATTACACGATTAAACCCAATATTTATGGCGGTATTATTGCCAATTTACTGAAAATCAAATACTTATGTGTCGTAACGGGTTTAGGATACACGTTTTTGCACAATGGATTATTATATCGTTTGTCCCAAAAAATGTATTCATGGTCTTTCCAAAATGCCAATCGGGTGATTTTTGAAAACCGAGATGATAAAAAATTGTTTAATGATTTGAAATTAGTATCTATGTATAAATCCTTGTATGTCAAAGGTTGTGGCATTGATATACAGCATTTTTACCCCATGCCCAAAATGCAGACGCATACAGGTTTTGTATTTTGCTTCATGGGTCGTTTTTTATGGGACAAAGGCATTGGAGAATGGATTGAAGCCGCTAAAATCGTGCGCAGAAAAGTCCCAACAACCCTTTTTTGGTTGGTCGGTGCGCCAGATGAGCAGAATCGGTCTTGCATTCCCAAGGCTCAAATTAAGATTTGGGAAGATGAACAAATCATTATCAATCAAGGTTTTGCGCAGGATGTACGTCCATTTATCCGAGAAGCCGATTGTATTGTTTTGCCTTCACATCGAGAAGGAATGCCTACGATTTTGGCAGAAGCGGCGGCGATGTGTAAACCCATTATCGCAACCGATGTGGCAGGTTGCCGCGAAATCGTGGAACATGGCAAAAATGGCTATTTAGTTCCCAAACAATCGGTTGCAGGATTGGCAGTAGCGATGTTAAAAATGTTACAATTGCCTGAAAGTCAATTAGTTACTATGGGTATAGCAGGGCGGCGCAAAGTAGTCCAAGAAGCAGAACAAGGCTTGATTGCGCAACAATTTTTAAAAATCGTGCAAGAGTGCCTTCATTCTACTTCCACTCATACAACACCACAGTATCCAAAATTTTATTTGAAAAAAAACAATAATATTGTTGAGGTTTAAGGCGCAACTTGGGTTCTAAAATACTGCAAAAGTTGCGTCAAGTTTGAAACTTGACGCAACTTGGGTTAGATAGGATTTTAAACTTCGACGAAGTTAAAAAATATAGATTGAATATGAATTTTTTATTTTTGAGTTATTATTTTCCGCCATTGAAGTCGGTCGGCGCGATTCGAGCCTATGAATGGGCAAAACAATTGCGGGCAAAACAGCATGAAATCACGGTTTTGACCACTACGAATCGACATCTTTTAGCGCAAGAACCTTGTGATTTGACCCAAATCGAAATCCATGAAGCCCATACGCTTGATTATCGAACGGTATCGACATGGTTGCGACCTAAAAATACGTTCCATTTTGAGGAAAATGTCAAAAAAAAATGGTGGACACGCGTTTCCATTCGACTTAAAAATACATTGCCATTTAGTTTTTTTTTAGATGAAGGTGGCATTTTATATATTGTTATAAGCGTTTTTAAAGCTATTAAAATCATTAAAAATCAAAAAATAACGCATCTTATTTCGTCATATCGTCCTTATGCCACTCATTTGATTGCCTTTTGTTTAAAAAAAATATTTAAACAAAAAATTCATTGGACGGCTGATTTTCGGGATTTACAGGTGGATCCATTTTATGGGCAATATTATTTTCATGGATTGCAAAAAAAACTCAATTGCTTTTTTTTAAAACAGGCTGATATGATTACAACCGTTTCAACTGGGTTAGCACATTCATTAAAAGATTTTAATTCAACTGTTTACGTATTAAGAAATGGTATTGATGAATTAAATTACCATCCTAAATCGCTTCCAACAACGCATTTTAACCTTGTTTATACAGGTACAATGTTTGAAGGCGATGGCGATTTAGAGTTGTTTTTAAACACTTTAGCGGAAATCATCACCATCATTCCTAACTTTGCGCAGTTAGCACGCATCGAATATGCAGGAAAAGATGCAAGTGTTTGGCAACAACATTTGCAACATTATCCAACGGTACTGCCCCTTTTCAAAAATTATGGTTTGGTAACACGAGCGCAAGCGCGTCAATTGCAAGCAACAGCAGGTATAAATCTCTTGTTCAGCATTGCGAAACCTGGTTTTGGCGGCGTTTTATGTGGCAAGTTTAATGAATATTTGCAAGTGCGCCAACCGATTGTGGTGCTTATCAATGGCGTTCACGACCCAGAATTTGAACAAATTATGGATGATTTGAATGCTGGTATCGTTATTTACAATACCAATAAAATAGAAGAAGCCAAACGATTGACCCATTTTATATTGAAACAATACGATTTTTGGCAAATAAATAAAGGTACTAATCCAGTAATACCCATAGAAAAATTGGAAACATGGACTTGGGCATTTCAAACGCAACAATTTTTAGA
>JBDLWG010000416.1:0-3848 GCA_039804385.1 Bacteroidota bacterium | reverse complement strand
GTTGGGGCAATAACGAATTACAATATTACACGAATCGCCCCGAAAACGTGTATTTGAATAATGGTAAACTCGTCATTCAAGCCAAAAAAGAGTCGTATAGTGGTAGTGCGTACACGTCAGCGCGTCTTTTGACGCAAAATAAAAAGACTTTTACGTTCGGCAGAGTCGATATTCGGGCAAAATTACCTGTTGGTAACGGTTTATGGCCTGCATTATGGGCTTTAGGCTCTAAAATTACTCAAACAGGTTGGCCTGCATGTGGAGAAATGGACATTATGGAATTGGTTGGCAAGGAGCCCAATAAAGTGCATGGCACTTTTCATTGGGGAGCATCTACGTCAGTACATCAGTATTATGGACTTCCATATAGTTTGCCGACGGGCGATTATTCGGATAAATTCCATGTTTTTACCATGATTTGGGAAGCGGATCAAGTTGAAATCTTTATGGATGATATTTCTTATGTCAAATTTAATAGAACGCGAGTCGGAAATGCGGGCTATCCGTTTAACGAACCTTTCTTTTTGATAATGAATGTAGCGGTTGGTGGCAATTGGCCTGGTTCACCGCCTGCGACCACGATTTTTCCACAACAAATGATAGTGGATTATGTGCGTGTTTTCAAAAAGATATAATTGTTTAAATAAAAATTTCCATAAAGTTATAGATAATTTTTTATCTATAACTTTTTTATTAAGTAGTTGAATCGAAATAAATGGTCAACTGATTTGTATCGAATCAAGGTCGGGTTGCAACCTCGCCGACCTTTTGGATAGGTTATTTAACTTGATACCTTATGCCATTTGTGCCATTAAACGTGCGTCAAGTTTCAAACTTGACGCACGTTATGCTCAAAATAGGAACGCGGATTTTCACAGATTTTTTTAATGCTAAAAATTTGATTTACAATGATTTCCATAAAAAAAATGTTTGGTTTCACAGCTTGTTTGATTGCTTTTGGAGGCTGTGACGCGCCTCAAAAAGCAATTCAAGCCGTTCAGAACGCGCCCAAAATGCTGTCTGAAAAAGAGCAAAAAATAGAAGCATTGCTTTCCAAAATGACTTTGGATGAAAAATGTGGGCAACTTAATTTTGTAGTCGGACCTATTTTAACGGGACCGACTTTACAAAATCCGCCAACTTCTGCGGATTTAGAAGGTCAAATTCGTGCAGGTCAAATAACAGGTATTTTTAATACGAATGGTGCTAAAAATATTCGGCATTTGCAAGAAGTGGCGGTTAAATCATCTCGATTGGGCATTCCGTTGTTGATAGGCGCGGACATTATTCATGGTTATAAAACGATTACACCGATTCCACTTGGAGAATCGGCGAGTTGGGATTTGGCGGCGATTGAAAAATCGGCAGCAGTTGCGGCGGCAGAATGTGCGGCAACGGGTATTAATTTAACCTTTGCGCCGATGGTAGATATTAGTCGCGATGCGCGGTGGGGACGGGTTGCGGAAGGTGCGGGCGAAGACCCGTATTTGGGCAGTTTGATTGCGGCGGCGCGAGTACGCGGTTTTCAAGGTAAAAATTTAGCGGCTGCGAATACGATTGCGACTTGTATCAAACATTTTGCAGCATACGGCGCACCTGAAGCGGGACGCGAGTATAATACAGTTGATATGTCAGAACGGCGTTTGCGAGAAACCTATTTGCCACCGTATCGGGCGGCAGTGGAAGCGGGTGCAGCAACTTTTATGTCTTCGTTCAATGAATTGGATGGTACGCCTGCAACGGCTAATGAATTTTTATTAGACAAAATCTTGCGCAAAGAATGGGGATTTAAAGGATTAGTGATGTCGGATTGGGCTTCTATAGAGGAAATGATTGGGCATGGCAGCGTTGCAAATCGCAATGAAGCAGGTGCTGCGGCTTTAAAAGCGGGCGTTGATATGGACATGATGTCGTATATTTACCTCAAAGAGTTGCCAAAAATGGTTGCGGCGGGACAAATAGATATAAAATTCGTGGATCAAGCGGTTCGTCGGACGTTGGCATTGAAATACGATTTAGGTTTATTCACGAACCCGTACCAATATGGCGATGAAGCAACAGAAGCAAGTGTTATTTTATCCAAAGAAAATCGCGCAACAGCATTGGATATTGCTAAAAAAAGCATCGTTTTATTGCAAAATCCAAATAATGTTTTGCCTTTGAAAAAAGATACTAAAACGATTGGTTTAATTGGCGCACTCGCGGAAGATAAAGTGGAGCATAATGGCACCTGGTCTTTTTTCGGAGATGCGAAAGATGTGGTTTCGGTTGCGGAAGGCATTCGGGAAAAAGTGGGAAAAAGCACTAAAATTTTGACTTCACGCGGTGCTGATTTGTACAATATGGATAAATCGGGTTTTGCGGAAGCGGTCAAAGTAGCGGAACAATCGGATGTAGTGGTGATGGCAGTCGGGGAAGCGGCGGTGATGAGTGGGGAAGCGGCGAGTCGTTCTGATATTCGATTGCCTGCGGCGCAGGAAGATTTAATTCGGGCGGTGATGGCGGTTGGCAAACCCGTAGTCGTTTTAACGTTTCACGGTCGTCCCTTAGAATTGAGTTTCTTGGAAAATCAACCTGCTTCCGTTTTAGCTTGTTGGAGTTTGGGGACGGAAACGGGACATGCGATTGCGGACGTTGTTTTTGGTGATTATAATCCATCAGGACATTTGCCGATGTCTTTTCCGCGCAAAGTCGGACAAGTGCCGATTTATTACAGTTATAAAAATACAGGACGATTTTACAAAGGCAATTATTCAGAAGCACCGTCTGAAAGAGTGTATCAATCGAAATATCGGGATGTTAAAAATACGCCCCTATTTCCGTTTGGTTATGGTTTAAGTTATACCACTTTTACGTATAGTGATGTCAAATTAGATAAAGCAGAAATGACTGATAATCAATCTATTACAGCAAGTATTACGTTGACCAATACTGGTAAAATGGATGGTGAAGAAGTCGTTCAAATGTATTTAAAAGATGATGTTGGAAGCGTTACGCGCCCCGTTCGGGAATTGAAAGGTTTCCAAAAAGTCATGCTCAAAGCGGGCGAATCGCGGGAAATTACATTTAAAATAACAGCATCTGATTTAGCCTTTTACCGAAAAGATATGAGTTGGGGTTCAGAGGCTGGACAATTTCAGGTGTTCATTGGAGGCAACTCGGAAACGATGAATCATAAAACATTTATATTAAAATAATTTTCTGTAGGTTTCGGAAACCTTCAAGGTTTCCGAAACCTTGTATAAACCTATATACATTTTCAACAATGAAAAAAAAACTATTCCACCTCATAGCCATAACGTTTACCATTCTATGGAGCTATGCGACTTCACTCCAAGCGCAAATTTGCTCAGGACTTGGCGGGAACGGTGATTATCGTTACGAAGTTTACACCCATGCGGGAACCGTCTTTTTCAAGATGATACCGTTAGCATCGATTGCGGGCAGTGCGTCTGCGATTATTTATGTGAAAGAAGGCAATACGGGCGGTGCTGCTTATCCGGGTTATAACATGGCTGCTTCGGGCGGCAATTTCACTTTCAGCAAAACGATTGCAGCCAATACCATTGTTCGGTTTTATTTTTCATACCAAGTGCCAGCAGGTGGTGAACGCAATTCGAGTTTGAATCCACACGATTATATAGCAGGCACGAGTTGCGTGACGGGTGCGCCGACGGTTTCGATTACCGCCCCTATTGACGCGGCAAGTTATAACGCGCCTGCGAGTGTGACGATTGGCGCGACTGCGGCGGATGTAAATGGAACGGTGCAGCAAGTAGCATTTTATCAAGGTACAACTTTACTTGGCATTGATAATAGCAGTCCTTATAATTTCAATTGGACGAATG
>JBDLWG010000415.1:0-4462 GCA_039804385.1 Bacteroidota bacterium | reverse complement strand
TTTTGTACAAAAAAAATCTTTTTCATTCACGCATCCAATTTTAAAAGCTTTTTTTGAAGTCAAACAACAAAATTATAACTTTTTACTTGTGCCGTCAAATATTTGTTTTAAACATACTTTTAAAAAACGATATAAAACATATTGCCAGAAACGGATGTGTAAAACCTGTTACGAGCCCTTTTTTTAAGATTTACAGTACAAAGATAACGGTTTTTTACATTTTCTGCTTGAAATTTAAAAAGTACTTGTCCTTCCGTCGGAAACTTTTGTATCGGCAGTTTCCGACGGAATGACAAGGCGCGGTGCAAAAGTTTCCTACGGAATGACAAGAACTTAAAAAGGTTTGACTTTTTTTATTTAGGCAAAAATATTTTGAAAACTGCCGCAATTAGATTAACTTTGCATAAATATCTAAAATTTTGTAACTATGCATAACAATTTAATAGAAGATACGCTTTTTCCATTGGATCCGCCCATCATCCCTATTGATAAGTCTGATACAGCTATCAATGAAAAATATCGAAAAGGGGAAATGCGCATCGTGACTGAAATTGGTCGAATTGACTTACATTCTATCAGCTCGATGATAGACAGTAAACAAGGCGGTAAACAAAAATATATCTTAAATCCTGAATATCAACGCAGAAAACGTTGGAATAATAAGCGAAAATCTTTATTAATTGAATCGTTTATCATGAATGTCCCAATTCCGCCTATTTTTTTGTACGAAATAGAATATGCGGTTTATGAGGTTATGGACGGTTTACAAAGACTAACAGCCATTGACGAGTTTTATAAAGGCAAATTTGTATTGGAAGGGTTAGAATATTGGCGCGAATTGGAAGGAAAACGCTATCAAGACTTGCCAAATAATGTTCGGGCAGGAATTGATAGACGTTATTTATCTTCGGTGATTCTGTTGGCAGAAACCGCTACGGATGAAGAAAAAGCTGATTTTTTAAAAAAAGTTGTTTTTGGACGTTTGAACAGCGGCGGCGAAAAATTAACACCACAAGAACTCCGAAATGCTTTATATGCAGGGAAATTTAACGACTTGTGTATCGAACTTGCTAAAAATGAAACGTTCCGAAAAATGTGGCGTTTGCCCTTGGAACGAGAAGTAGAAGATTTGTTGCTCAAAACAGACAAAGAATTGGAAGAAATGGGAGAATACACACCTGTTATGATGGAATCTTATCGCCGCATGGATGATGTGGAACTCGTATTGCGTTTTTTTGCTTATGGGAGAGGAAAAGATAAAAATTTAACTCGTCATACCTTAGATGAACAATTAAAAAAAGGAAATGCGGAAAATCAAACCGTACTAAATCAATCCAAAACATTATTTACGGAAACCATTCAATTAATATATGATATTTTTGGATCCAACGCATTTGTGATGCCCAAGCGTTCTGTGAACTCCAAAACGCCTACGAAAACAATTTATGATCCATTAATGCAGGCATTTGCCAAAAATTTACCACATAAAGCAAAACTTTTAGAACATAAAAAGGAAATAGTGAACCATATTTATAATCATAGAGAATTAGTTGCCAAAACGGGCAAAAACCTTTTTGATGAAAAAACAGACAAACCACTTTTTGACTCAAAAGGTCAGTATGTATTGCATATAGAAGCGCGTATCCAATTTTTTGATGATTTTTTAAAAAGTTTTATCGCTTAAACAATCTACTATGAACGAAACTTTCTATACTCCATTCGATAAAGATTTGAATCTAATTCGTATTTATCTAAATTATCTTGATAAAGTGGATGCTTTAATTCGACCTATTCAAGATTTCGACTCCTATCAGTCACCACACGATTTTAAAGATGAAAAAAAATGGGAAGCGTTCAACGAGCTTTGTGAGGTATTGCAAACGTTTAAAAATCAACATATTGATAATGGTTTCAGAGAAGCTCGACGCATTTTTGAATATAAATCAATCATTATATCTTTATACGGTTTGTTGGAAAAATAGGTGGATTTTTGGATTCGCTCGTATTTAGAATTGCTTTGCGACTTTGTTCCGATTGAAAAGTTAAATAGCGCGATTCAAACTCATCATATTAAACAATCTGCGAATCTCTTTTCGCTCATTGTTGAGGGACGTTCTGTGAAGCATCAAAATATAAAACAACAAGATGTTTTAAGAAATATGCTTGATTTTTTAGACCATTCGACTGATTATCAATTGAATACAGATGCTTTTTTAATTTCAACTGGCAATCTAAAACATGAACAAATTCTCAATCTATTTAAACTCATTGGTATTAACTTGAATGCTGCTTTACTCAAAAATGAACAACTGAGCAAGTTTATTGAACTCTCTGAAAAACGTGAAAAAGGAAGTGAAAAAAGTTTCTTATATCATCCCATTGATGACCTTGTTCTTCGACGGAACATTATTGCTCATGGTGATAGGATTGATAACCGCTTGAGCCGAACTATTATCCTTGAGTATATTGATTTTTTAGGCGTTTATTGTCGGGCTATGTTTGAAATATTGCAAGAAAATTATATTCGAGAAGAATCCATTCACCTCTATGAACCCATTACGGTTGTTCATAATGTTTGGAACAAATCCATTTTGGGTTGCAAGTTGGAACGCTGCACGATTCGAGTCAATGATTTTTTAATCATAAAAAGTGCAGAAGAGCATTTTTTCAAACGCCCGATTATGGAATTGCAAATAGACAAAGTAACCTACGAGTCCGTAACGATTACTGAACCAACGGATGTTGCCATTCGGGTTGCCCCCAATATTGCCAAAAATGCTACCTTTTATTTGAAAAAAGCAAATTTATGAATTGTCATTGTAGGAATCTTCTTTTAAAAATCGTTAAAAATTAAAATAAAATTTTGAAAAAAGCAAAAAAAGCGATTTTATTGAATGATTTTATCATTTCGTAGGAACCTTTTGCATCGCACAAAGATAAAGTTTCCTACGGAATGACAAGTACGGCGCGTTTTCACAAAATAAACCTCATAATTGGGTGAATATTATAAATTTGATTACTTTTGTTGTTCTAAAAACGTATTTATAACATCAAAAGACTCCTTTCAATTGTTGACCAATCCTGCTTCTGACCCAAATGAGGCGCAAACGCGTCACCTTTTCATCAATCCGTTTTTACGCGCCGCCGGTTGGAATCCTGCGGGCAAAAACGTTCCAGAATATCCGATTAAAAATATGCCGACAGGCACTGGTTTCGCGGATTATGTGCTTTGGGGCGATGACGGCAAACCATTAGCCGTTGTGGAAGCCAAGCGAATCCAAAGAAATGCACTGTCGGGTGCGCAACAAGCCAAATTATATGCGGATGGTTTGGAAAAAACCTTTCAGCAACGCCCTTTTATTTTCTTTACGAATGGGAATGAAATTTGGTTTTGGGACGATACGCGTTATCCGCAACGGCGGGTGTATGGTTTTTACACGCAATCGGAGTTGCAAACGATGGTGCATCGCCGAGAAACACAAAAAAATTTGTTGACACAACAACTGCCCGATATTGCGAATCGACCGTACCAAATCGAAGCGATTCAATCGGTTTTGGCGACGTTTGAACAACATCGGCGCAGTGCCTTATTGGTCATGGCGACAGGAACGGGCAAAACCCGAACCGCCGCTGCCTTGATTTCCGTTTTGACGAAGGCGAATTGGGCGAAACGAATCCTTTTTCTCGCCGATAGAAACGCATTGATTGACCAAGCGAAAAAAAATTTAAATGATTATTTGCCCCAATTATCGTCCATAGATTTAACAAAAGATAAGGCAAGTGAAAACAGTCGGTTGATTTTCAGCACGTATCAAACGCTCATTCACTTGATTGATACCGAATATAATGCTGAAAAACGGCATTTTGGCATTGGATATTTTGATTTAATCGTTTTTGACGAAATTCATCGCAGTGTTTACAATCGTTATAAACATATATTCAATTATTTTGATGGCTTAAAAATTGGCTTAACCGCAACCCCGCTATCCGATGATAATAAAGATACGTATCAATTATTTGGTTTGGAAAAGCAAGACCCGACTTATCATTATGATTTGGAAACGGCTGTTGCGGAAGGTTATTTAGTGCCGCCGCGAGCGATGTCGGTTCCGTTGAAATTCATGCGGGAAGGGATTCATTACGCCGAATTAAACGCGGCAGAACGCGAAAAATACGAAACAGAATTTGTTGATTTGGACACTGGCGAAATCCCCGATGTCATTGAAGCGTCTGACCTTAATAAATGGTTGTTCAATGAAGATACGGTGGATAAAGTGATTGCGCACGTCATGGAAAACGGTTTGAAAGTGGAAGGCGAAGATAAATTGGGGAAAACGATTCTTTTCGCCCGCAATCATGCACACGCGATGTACATTCAAGCGCGATTCAATCATCAGTATCCGCATTATAAAAATCATTTTTTACAAGTGATTGATTATCAAGAAGAACGGCGTGATTATTT
>JBDLWG010000414.1:0-2511 GCA_039804385.1 Bacteroidota bacterium | reverse complement strand
CTTTTTCAATATTCACTTCCAAAATCGCTTCGCCTACCACTGGATTTGGGTAAATCGAAAAGGATTTATCAGCCATCATCACATTCGATTCTATCGTTCCGTCTGCTTTTTGAAAAGCATTTGCAGACGTATTATACGTCAATGAATAACAACTTTGCGTATCAAAAACGCCATCATATCCAAAAATCTGTACATAATAGGTCGCGCTAACGGTTGCATTATACCAAAGGCATTCATCGCGTTGCCCTTTCGCGCTTGAAGTGCGCAATAAATTTCCATCCGAATCATATAATTTTAAATCATAATCTGTTGGCAATTGATTTAAAAGCACTTTTAGATTTGGTTTTTCGGTCGTTGTCGTGATTTTATACCAATCTTTATCGCCTTTTTTGACCAACATCGAACGAATTGTTTTACTTAATTCTAATGTTGCTGCTGTTTCGCGCTGTTTGTTGTCCATGAACGCATCGACGCAAGGTAGGTTTTCAATCGCCGCCGTTGTAAATGGTTGTGCTTCAGACCATGCCGTACCACAAACGGTTTTAACTCGATACCAATAATTGGTATTTGGTTTCAAATTCGTCAAAATTTGAGTGGTAGAGCGCGTTTGAATCGAAATTATATTTTGCAAATCTTGGTCTGCACGATATTCTAATAGGTAATTATCATTTGCATTCCAATCAATCCAATTTAAAGTAGCTGTTTTTGCCGTCATATCATAAGCAATCAAACCTGTTGGCGCAGCACAAGCCGTTCCTGCGGGTGCTTTGCAACCATCCGAAGTCGTCAAACTTGCCCGCAAACCTTCGGGTGATAAAACCGCTTGCATCCGCGTTTTTTGCCCTTGCGTGAACAGGTGCATGGCTTCATCATAGACATAATCCATGAAATTCATCGACATATCTATCGTGCGCACCTTGTTACAAGTGCTATAATGCGGAAAAGCAGGCATACCACTATTCGGTTTGAATTGCGTCGGCGTATCTGAAACATGGTCATCACCACAATCCGAATCGCCCCAAATATGCTGTACATTGAAATAATGTCCGACTTCATGAGTAGCCGTTCTGCCCCCATTATAAGGTGCTTTTGCCGTTCCAGTGGTTCCAAAACAACGATAATCAATGACTACACCATCCGTTTCAGGCGCACTACCTGGAAATTGTGCATAACCCAAAGTCCCATCGCCCATATTACAAACCCAAAAATTCAAATATTTTGCCGCATTCCAAGCCGCCGCACCGCCATTTTCGGTCTTTTTCATCTCCTCATTCGTGCTCCAAGCCGCCCGCTTAGTGCTATATCGCTGAATCCCATTCGTTGCATTGCCTTTTGGGTCTCGAGTAGCGAGTTTGAACTGAATCCCGCAATCTGCCGCCGCACCTGCATAAAGCGCAGGCACTCGATGAATATCAGGATTGGTTTTGCGAAAATCCCGATTCAAAACCGCGATTTGAGATAAAATTTGGGCATCACTAATATTTTGAACGTTGTTGGCATACAACACATGCACTACAACAGGTATAACAATAATACTACGGGTTTCTACAACCGCCGACTGCGCCAAACGAGCCGTTAAACGCTCCATTTGTTCTAATCGATCTGCCAAATGAGGGTCTTTTGTGACTTGTTTTTGCAAAATAGTTGCAGCTGCACAAGTTTGTTTAGCAATCGTTTGAGCATTCAAAAAGGTTGGGGGGGCTATGAACAAAAATAAAATCGTTGAAAAAGATGTAATGTTCATAAGATTTTTGCTTTGTTTTGTCGCCTGAATAGTATGTTGGATGAATGTAGAAGACCCGTTTTTTCTTTCTTGGTTCAAAGATGCAGGAGTGTCGGGTGGGAAAGCAAATTTTTCTCTTGTAAATCATTCACATTTTAATCAAATATTTTTATAAAAAATGTATTGACCATATAAAATACTATTTTTGTTTATATCAATCCAAAACACACTTTTAAAATATTGATTTAAACTATTTTAAACATTATTAAAATATTAAAAACCATTGTCACGCCGTCAAAAATACCCGTCAATAGGTACAAAAAAAGCCGTCAAAGCAACTAAATGTGTACCTTGACAGTGTTAGATGGAGGTGTTTTGAATACAATAAATATTTTTTTTAAATGAATATGATTGATTTGTGACAGGCAAAAAAGTGTTTTTGAGATAGGTGTTTTTTGAAAAAGAACCTATCCAAAGGTCGGCGAAGTTGAAACCCTATCCATTACCCACAGAATAAAAAAAGGTGTGTAGCACCGCAACATTGGTAGCAAAACGAGCAACAAACCCCATTAAAAGGTGCGTAGCACCGCAATATTGGTAGCAAAACGAGCAACATTAAAAGGTGCGTAGCACCGCAATATTTGTAGCAAAACAAACCCAATTAAAGGGTGCGTAGCACCGCAATATTTGTAGCAAAACGAGCAACATTAAAAGGTGCGTAGCACCGCAATATTTGTAGCAAAACAAACCCAATTAAAAGGTGCGTAGCACCGCAATATTTGTAGCAA
>JBDLWG010000413.1:0-9243 GCA_039804385.1 Bacteroidota bacterium | reverse complement strand
GAAACGGTGTTGAAATTAGCTTTTGTTTTTCGGAATGGCGCAGGTTCAACGGTGGGCAGAACGGCTGATGGAAGCGATATTTTTTACGATTTAGGTTGTAATGGTGCGGCGTTTCAAACCTTGGTGCTTCAGCCCAACTCTACAAGCCTATTGACAACGATTGGGGCAACGATTCCTTTCAAAGGAGCCGCTTCTGCGAATGCAACCCTGACCTTGAAAGATAATAATACGGTTTTAACAACGGTCAACAATGCTCGCAACTTGGATTACATCCTCAATGTGGCAACAGGGGGCAATCATACCGTTCAATTTATCGCTAATAATGGCGGCACAGAGGTCATCAAATCGTTTAGTTACACGATTCCAAATGCTACGGTGGTGCGCGATGCGCCGCAAGGCACTCAATTAGGCGCGAATATCAATGCAGCAGGCACGTCTGTAACGTTGATGTTGCAAGCTCCGAATAAAAATAATGTATTTGTTTTAGGCAGTTTCAACAATTGGCAGTTAGACACTGCCTATCAAATGTACAGAACAACGGATGGGAAATCGTGGTGGAAAACCATCCCACTCAATGCAGGTACGGTTTACACGTACCAATATTTGGTGGATGGCACGATTAAAATTGCAGACCCGTTAAGTACATTAGTATTAGATCCAGGCGGAGATAAGTCTATTTCGGCGGTCACTTATCCGAATATGCCTGCGTATCCGACGAATAAAACGACTGGTTATGTTTCGGTTTTGGAACCAGGCAAAGCACCTTACACTTGGCGCGTTCCCAATTTCCAACGCCCGCCCAAACAAGATTTGATTATTTACGAATTATTAGTGCGTGATTTTGTTGCAAGACACGATTATCAAACCCTGATTGATAGTATTAATTACCTTAAATCATTGAAAATCAATGCTATCGAATTAATGCCCGTTCAAGAATTTGATAATAATGAAAGTTGGGGTTACAATCCGAATTTCCATAACGCATTGGATAAATATTATGGAACAGCCGATAAATTTAAAGAATTTATTGACGTTTGCCATCAAAATGGGATTGCCGTGATTATTGACGTAGTGTTCAATCATGCTTGGGGAACCAGTCCTTTGACAAAATTATATTGGGATGCAGCGAATAATCGCCCCGCAGCAGATAATCCTTGGTTGAATCCTGTGGAAAAACACCCGTATAATGTGGGTTATGATTTCAACCATGAAAGCGAATATACACGCAATTACATGTTTCGTTGTTTGAAACACTGGTTGGCTGAGTATAATATTGACGGCTATCGATTTGATTTATCCAAAGGTTTTACCCAAAAAAATACATTAGGCGATGTGAATGCATGGGGCGCGTATGACCCCTCTCGGGTTACTATTTTAAATCGTATTTACGATTCGGTGCAAGCGTTTAATGCAGGTGCTTATGTGATTTTGGAACATTTAGGCGATAATGAAGAAGAAAAAGTCATGGCGAATCGCGGCATGATGACTTGGGGACATATGTGGTATAATTACAAACAATTTACCATGTGTTGGCCCGATAATCGGTTAAAAGGCGTTTCTTCGCAAGGAAGAGGTTGGACGGTTCCGCATTTGGTTGGTTACATGGAAAGCCATGATGAACAACGCAATATGTATGAAAATATTAACTATGGCAATAGTGGACAAACGCCGACTTATGATATTAAAAACCTTGAAACGGCGTTACGGCGGGTTGAATTAGCGAATGCCTTTTTCTATACCGTTCCCGGTCCAAAAATGTTGTGGCAATTTGGGGAAATGGGTTATGATATTAGCATTGATTTCAATGGTCGAGTGGGTAATAAACCGATTCGTTGGGATTATTTGACGCAACCTGCCCGCAAGCGGTTGTATGATGTCACCCGAAATATCATTCATTTGCGCACCTCGAATCAAACGATTTTTAGAGATGGCACTTACAATTCAGATGATTTAAATATTGAATACGTAAAGCATTTTCACGTCAGTCATCCGAATATGAATACCACCATTATTGGAAATGGGGGCATTATTGCAACGGATATCGTTCCTTATTTCCAAAATACAGGCACTTGGTACAACTATTTGACGGGCGAAACGGTGAATATCGCTTCTACAACCGCACCCATTCGGTTGTTGCCAGGCGAATATCGGATTTACACGAGTGTCCGCCAGCCTGTGCCACCTGCGGGCTACATCAATTTTCCGAATGGCGATGCTAAAATCGTTGAATTATTAAATGATTTTCAAATCTATCCCAATCCAAGCGTTGCTAATGCGTCCTCGTATTTGGGTTATTCTTTGAAACAATCGGCTGATATTCAATGGTCTGTAATCAATCAAGTGGGGCAAATGGTTTATCAATCGGCTGTAACGCGTAGAAATGCGGGCAGTCACCAAGAAAATTTAATCCCAGATTTAGCTTCTGGAACGTATATGATTCGATTGAATATCAATGGGGCTACCGTCACCCAAAAATGGACGGTGCAATAGGTTATGTACTAATTTCGAGCGAATGGATGTACGGATTTTCACGGATTTGGAGTTGCACAGAAAGCTAAAATCCGTGAAATTCCGTGAAAATCCGTGAAATCCGTACATCCATCCATCAACCAATTTATTACTAAAAACTTAAATATAAAATAACAACTCAACATGTCAACAACTCAACAACATCCAAAAGGTTTGCGTTTCCTTTTTCTAACGGAAATGTGGGAGCGATTCGGCTACTATCTAATGATAGGGATTTTCATGCTCTACATGAAAGACACTCAAAAAGGCGGACTTTCCATTCCACACAAAGAGGCAACCGATATTTTTGGCACTTTCATCGCCTTAGTCTATGTAACGCCCTTCATCGGCGGCATGCTTGCGGATAGAGTATTAGGTTATCGGCGTTCCATCATCATTGGGGCAACCTTGATGGGTTTCGGCTATTTGGGGCTTGCCATACAAGGTATGACGGCTTTTTGGATTTCTTTGCTGCTCATTATCCTTGGAAATGGCTTTTTTAAACCCAATATTTCCATTTTATTGGGCAATTTGTACAATGATGAACCTTACAAGGCACATAAAGATACAGGTTACAATATTTTCTATATGGGTATCAATGTCGGCGCGTTTATATGCAATTTTTTTGCAGCCTATTTGCGCAACACTTTTAGTTGGGGACACGCGTTTGCCGCAGCAGGAGTGGGCATGTTTATCGGTTTAGCAGTATTCATTTTGGGTGATAAACATTATGCACACGCAGATATTCAAGCTCAAAAACAAGAAAATGAACAATCAATTGCTGTCGTGATGAGTTCTGTTTTGATACCTGCGATTCTGGCGGGCGTATTGGGCTGGATGATTCCGGGCAATATCTTTGGTTCCGATTCGACCGATGCTTTTTTGATAGCCTGTTTGCCAATCATTGCTTTTTATTTGAATATATGGTTTAAAGCAGCCGCACATGAACGCGAACCGATTGCGGCTTTATTGGCGATTTACGCAGTTGTGATTGTTTTTTGGGCAATTTTCAAACAAAATGGTACGACATTGACGAATTGGGCAGAATATTATACGGATAGGGCTGTGCCGACGATGTTGCAAACGCCCGCAGATGCATTGGGTATGACCCAAACATTGACGGCTAAAAAAGATAGTTTCCCCCATTACGATTCCAAATTTCGCGCTCCAAAAGATGCCGCAGGAAAGGTTGTGAAAACGTATTCGACGCATCCATACTTCATTAACGCGCCTACTACATTGCCCACAGAAGGCAAATCGGTCCAATTATTTTCAACCGAATTGTTTCAATCCATCAATCCTTTTTTTGTCGTTATTTTAACGCCTTTTGTGGTTTGGTTTTTTGGACGCTTACGCAAACGCAACCTTGAACCAACAACCGCCACTAAAATTGCAGGTGGATTGGTTATTTCTGGGCTTTCGACCATCATCATGGTTTTTGCTGTTTTAGCTTGTCATAACGGATTGGATAAAAGTTCGATTGGGTGGTTATTTGGAACGTATGGCGTAATCACCATAGGCGAATTATTTTTAAGTCCTATGGGTTTATCCTTAGTTTCCAAACTCGCGCCTGTACGTATTTCCGCGCTCATGATGGGCGGCTGGCAATTGGCGACAGCAATTGGTAATAAATTATCAGGCGTTTTAGCAGGTTTATGGGATGGTTATGAAGATAAAACCACTTTTTTTTGGACGAATACAGGGATGATATTTGCGGCGGCGGCGGTTATTTTCGTCATGTTGCGCTGGTTAAATCGCATTATTCGACAATATGTCGTTTAGACTTGGATAAGTTGGATTCTTTGGATTTTAAAAATCCAAAGAATCCAAGTCTAAATTACTGGATCGTTTTCAATAATTCAGATGCTTCATCATGTCTTTCGCCACTCTCTTTACCATGTTCAATGGCATTGTTTAACACTTTTTGAGCGCACCGTTCTTCGCCCATTTTCACATATAATTGAGCTAAGGTCAAAAAATACAGTTGTTTTTTCTCTTTTTGCAAGGCTCTTTTAGCCCATTTGACCGCTTTTTTCAACATTTTGGGGTCATCCACTACTTCATAAAACGTTTGAGCCGTCTCATTCAATTCTTCCGCACTATCCTCAAATTGTTTGAAATACTGAACCGCAGCATTCGCATAATTCGTTCTATCGCCCTTCAATCGATAATAAGTCATTTGATAATTAGGAATCATGCGTTTTGCCTTTTTCGGGTACGTCAAAGCAATCAAAGAATCGGCAATAGGCAACGGCGGTAACGCTTTTTCATTATGCAATTTATCCGTTAATAGGTTTTGAATTTTAATTTCAATATCAGATTTACCAAAAATATTTTGAAAAGTATCTTTATTTTCTACCAAAAAACGATATAAAGGCGTATCGGTCGTTTCCACCATGCGATAAATCAACCCTAAATGAGCTTGACTGCGCCAATCGGTTTGTGTATTCAAGTAGGTTTCCACGATTTTGATACACTTCGGGTCTTGTGCATCAGATAATTTTTGAATATAATTTCTCAAAAAAAGAGCATCACGATTCCCCGTTGCAAAACGGTTATTCCATGCGTCAAGCCTGTCTTCTTGATTCAAGGCAGCTTTCCCAAGTTGTAAAAAAACATCTATTTCTTGAAAACCCACAGCCCGATGCACCGCTTTTCCAGTAGCATTGATGAACAAAAAAGTGGGAAAGGCTTTGATTTGATACGCCTGAGCGAGCGCGAGTCCATCGCCTTTTTCCATATCCATCTTGACATTGATAAATTGTGCATTATAAAAACGACTTATTTTGGGATGGGTAAAAACATCGCGGTTCATGGCTTTACAAGGCGCACACCAAGTGGTGTATGCGTCCAAAAAAATCAATTTTTCATATTTTTTAGCACTATCTAAGGCAGTTTGCCAATTTTCATGGATAAATTGAATGCCTTTTGTGGGGTTCGACTGCGCAAAAAGAACTTTTGGCAGGAAACAAAAGAGGAGTAACCGAATATAACTCATAGTTTCAATTAATTAAAATAATATACGCACGTAGGGCGATTGGAACGCTGATGACACGCATTTGGCGAATTTTAACAATTTTTTTTGTTTTTTTAAACAAAAATCCGTGAAAATCCGCCCAATCCGTGTCATCCGCGTTCCAATAGTATCACAAAAAAAATATTTAACCTTTTATTTGAAGAATTAAATTTTCAATACCAGGAATGGATTGTGGTTGAGCCGCTTTTGCCAATTCTAATGCCTTATTTGCAGCTGTCAACGCATCTTTTTTCTTATTGTTTTTAAACAAAATTGTTGAATACGTGTAATAATAATGCACCAAACCACCATTTTCTGCCGCTTTACTGGCATATTTTTCTGCTTGGGTCAATACATTTTTATCGGTTGCAAAATCACTTTCCATGCGTTTTGCCAATTGATATAATTGATTAGCATCCTTTTTAGCCACTTTTTTAGCACAATTATTACACGCACGAAGATATTGCTTGATTTCACCTGCTGCTTGATAATACGAAATATCTGCTTCTACTTCAAAAACCTCATATCTATCAGGTACATTTTGTTTCAATTTCGTTTTCGCTTCTTGCAATAAGGCTTCACTTTTAAATTGTTTGGCATTTTCCAATGTTTTTAAACAAGCCGTTTCAATTTTATTTTGAAACATCATTTCGCTATACAATCCTTTAATTTTAACCTGATGTCTCAATAATAAATCAAAAACTTTAGAATCCGCCTGAGTGGTCCCTTCATAAATGAGTTTCAAAACAGCAGGATTATTAAAATCAGGATTTTTATTTAAAAAATCATTCACCATTTTCAAACTCGGCTTGCCTGACCGATTCAAAGAGCGCACATAACGCACCATAAAATCGGGGTCTCGTTTTCCTGCGGCATACTCTTTTTCCAATTCTTTGGCATTATCGGCTTTTGCCAACGCATTTTTCGCCAACGTCAAAAATTCATCCGACATCAAACCGCCCACACCCGCTTGCACCAATTCGCCCTTGCCATTGATAAACAACAAAGTTGGATAAGCAGAAACATTGAAACGACCCGAAAGGGCTTGTCCTTCCCCTTTTTCCATGTCCATTTTGACATTGACAAAGTTTTGATTGAAGAAATTGCCGACTTTTTCCTCTTTGAAAACGGTTGCCGCCATGCGTTTGCAGGGACCACACCATTCCGCAAAGGCATCCATAAAGACCAATTTATCTTCTTTTTTGGCTTTTTCGACGGCTTCCGCAAACGTGCCGTGAAAAAAATCGATGCCTTGACCCTGCATCAACGACACAAACATTAAACCAATTACACTTGTAACAATTGCTTTTTTCATAGCTTGAACACCTATTTTTAAGAATTTAAAACATTTTTAAATGCTGCATTTTGACGGGTACATTCGTTGTATGAGCAACATTTTTTTGGCTCAATAACGCGCCAGATAGACACATTTGTTGCAATTCGTCCAAAGTTCCATTAAAAACATTTAAATCGACATACGAATTGCGAATTCCGCGTAAGCGACCGCGTTCTCCATATTGCCAAAAAATCCATTCGACTCCTGCGGCTAATTGCGGTTCATTTTTGCTGTAATGCCCAATCCAAAGCGGATAATCTTTAAATTCAGCCGCCAAATACTTGTTATAAAACTGATAAGGCGTGTAAATAATCGGTTGAATATTATATTCCGCTTTTATCAATTGTAAAAATTCTTTCAATTGTTTCACAATTTCCTCTCGTTCCATGTTATCAGTCACTTCTACATCAATGACAGGTGGCAAATCGCCGTATTCCAAAATCACTGTATTGATATAATTACGTGCCTGTTCTTCGGGCGACAGCGACGGACGGAAAAAATGATACGCGCCGCGCTTGATTTTGAGCCGTTTGGACTCCGCCCAATTGCGCCCGAACATGGTGTCAACATGCCTTCGACCTTCGGTCGCTTTCATAAAAGCAAATTGAATATTTTGCGTAGCGACCGTATCCCATCGAATTTTCCCTTGATGATGCGATACGTCAATGCCTTGCACCGTGTAACGAATGGGCAAAATGCGTTCCGTATCAGTCTTACAAGCCGTCAGACCGATGATTTGAGTGATTAAAAATAGGTAAAAAATAGGTTTCACAATAATTGGGACAATATTTAAATATGGTAAAATGGATGTTATATTGGGAAAGAACGAAAAAAATACGTTTTTTTCGCACATTCTTTTCAACGTGAAAAAAGTTAATAAAGTGTTAAAAGTACGCTTTAATTTGCAGACTTCCAAATATTTTTATAAAATATTGATTATCAATATTTTATAAAAATATTTTTTAAATAAACTGATTGGATTCATCCAAAAATCAATCCTAAATTTACAGCATCATGCTTTCGCAAAGACAATTGTTTTTAAAACATGTTGCCCAAACCAGTGCATTTCCACTCCTGTTGGAAATAGAACGTGCAGAAGGGCTTTATTTGTATGACCATAAAGGAAAATCATATATTGATTTGATTGCAGGTATTGGCGTAAGTGCTTTGGGGCATCGACATCCTGCGGTGCTGAAAGCTGTCATAGAGCAATCTGAAAAGTATTGGCATACAATGGTTTATGGTGAATTTGTGTTGTCGCCACAGGTGCGTTTGGCAACGCTTTTGGCAGCACATACGGCTCCAAATTTAGATAGTGTTTATTTCACTAATTCTGGAACGGAGGCAGTAGAAGGGGCAATGAAATTGGCAAAACGCTACACAGGTCGAACCGAAATTATTTCGGCTTATAACGCTTATCATGGTAGTACACAAGGTGCATTAAGTCTGAATAGTGACCCTTATTTTACCCAATCTTTTCGCCCATTATTACCCGATATTCAACATATTACGTATAATGATTTAAATGATTTAAATACAATTTCAACTAAAACGGCTGCGGTCATCATCGAAGTCATTCAAGCAGAAGCGGGCATTTACCCAAGTTCGACAGCGTATTTACAGGCGTTGCGCAAGCGTTGTACTGAAACGGGTACTTTACTGATTTTTGATGAAATTCAAACAGGTATGGGACGAACTGGTACGTTGTGGGCATTTCAACATTATAAGGTGGTGCCAGATGTTTTGTTGAGTGCGAAAGGGCTTGGTGGTGGATTGCCGATAGGGGCGTTTATATCCTCTAAAAAAATCATGTCTGCTTTGACCGATGAACCCATTTTGGGACATATTACAACTTTTGGCGGACATCCATTGAGTGCGGCGGCGGCTTTCGCAACGTTAAAAACGCTTTTAGAAACGGATTTAATAAGCCAAGTCGCTGAAAAATCACTTTTATTTCAACAAAAACTCAAACATCCATTGATTCAAGCGGTTCGCGGCAGTGGTTTAATGCTTGCCGTCGAATTATCTGATTTTGATATGGTGCAAAAAGTAATTGCGCGATGCCTTGAAAATGGTTTATTGACAGATTGGTTTTTATTTAACAATAAATGTTTGAGAATCGCACCGCCTTTGACCATTACGGTTGCTGAGATAGAAAGGGCGTGTGCTATTTTATTGGCGGCGATTGATAAGGTTTGAACGGTACGTTTTTCTCGCAGATTTTTGTTTTCCAAACAAAAATCTGCGAGAAAAACATAGTAAGTAATTGGACAAAAATAAGCTAAGTAGTTGGGCATAAATAAACCCTGTTAAAAATCAGAGCATTTTCGCGCCACGAGAGGGAGAGGCGGAGAGAGATGAGTTTGTTTTTTTTTGATTTTTT
>JBDLWG010000412.1:0-14322 GCA_039804385.1 Bacteroidota bacterium | reverse complement strand
ATCCGAATGTGATGCATCGTTATGAGTATTTTGTGGATGCCAATACAGGTGCCGTTTTGCATTCGTACAATCATACGTGCGATTTTCATGGCGGTTTGCATGCGGCTCATGGGGAAAAACCAGCTGTCAAACCACCTTTGGACGGTGCAACAAATGTAACTTTATTAGATGCGAATGGCGTAACCCGCAATTTGGGGGTTTATGCAGTCACGATTCCAAGAACGGGCGTGAATGCAGGCGTTTATTTTGCGGATATTTCGCGTCCGATGTACAGTTCGACCCAATCGAGAATGCCTGATGAACCTGTTGGTGCGATTTGGTCATTGAATGCTTTTAATACGTCTCCCAATAGTCAATCGTTTAATTATGACCATATTTATGGCGCAACGGCGGCATCTTTTGCTTCCATTCCGATTGGTGTTTCTGCGCATTACAATGCAGGTCAAGCCTATACGTATTATAAAAATACGTTCAATCGAAATTCCATCAATGGAAAAGGTGGAACGGTGATTTCAATGATAAATGTTACGGAAGACAATGGCGCGGGCATGGATAATGCGTATTGGAACGGAGAAGCGATGTTTTATGGGAATGGTGGACAATATTTTACGCCTTTGGCGAAAGCATTGGATGTTGCAGGACATGAAATCTCTCATGGCGTGGTTCAAAATACCGCAAATTTGGAATATCAAGGCGAAGCAGGCGCGATGAATGAGTCTTTTGCAGACATTTTTGGCGCGATGATAGACCGTGACGATTGGAAAATGGGCGAAGATGTGGTGGTGACACGATTTTATCCAACTGGAGCGTTGCGCGACCTTTCCAATCCGCACAATGGCGGTGTGCGTCTCGGTGATAACGGTTGGCAACCTGCTAATATGACGGAAAAATACAATGGAACACAAGATAATGGCGGCGTTCACATTAATAGCGGGATTACAAATCATGCTTTTTACTTATTTGCCAATCAAGCGGCGGTTGGAAAAGACAAAGCGGAACAAGTTTTTTACCGTTCTTTGACAACTTATTTGGTGGCGCGTTCCAATTTTAAAGATTTGCGGGCATCCGTAGAGAAATCTTGTGCGGATATGTATCCGGGCAATGCAGCTGTTTTGACGGCGGCGAAAAATGCGTTTACCCAAGTCGGCATTGTCGGCGGCGGCGATCCGGGTGGCACGACTTATCAACAAGATTTAGCCGTGAATCCAGGCGATGAATTGTTGTTGTATTCGGCTGCGGATAGTTCTAAAATCTATTTATCGGTTCCGGGCGCATCCACTTACACGATTTCCACCACTAAACACATGAGTAAACCAAGCGTTTCGGACAAAGGGGATGAAATTGTTTTCGTCGGAATGGATGGGAAAATTCATTATATCAACATCAATTGGACGACTGGTTCGATTGGGCAAGAGCAAACTTTTAGCAATTGGGGCAGCGATTGGGACAATGTAGTGATTTCAAAAGATGGTTCTAAATTAGCCGCCGTTTCACAATTCTCTGATACATCAATTTATATATATAGCGATAATTTGCAACGTTGGAAAAAAATGAAATTGTACAATCCCACTTATACACAAGGCGTGAGCAATGGAAATGTGCTTTTTGCAGATGCTTTGGACTGGGATCATGAAGGCGAGGAAGTCATGTATGATGCTTACAACAAATTGCAAGGCACTTCAGGACGCGCGATTAGTTATTGGGATATTGGTTTTTTGAAGGCTTGGGATAATGGAATGGCGAATTATGGAACGGGTGGAATTGAAAAACTCTTTTCGTCGCTGCCTGCGAACACGAGTATTGCGAATCCGACCTTTTCTAAAAATTCACCACATATTATCGCTTTTGATTATATTGATAAAAATTATACACCAAGCGATTTGCAAGTTTGGGGGGCGAATATTGAAACAGGCGTTTATGACACCATTTTTGCAAATAATGCTTTGGGTTATCCGAGTTTTTCGAGATTGGACGATAAGGTTTTGTTCAATTTCAAAAATAATGGGGCATACCTTATAGGACAAAAAACATTGACTTCCAATAAGATACGCAGTCAAGGGCAAGCAACCGTGTTGAAAAGTCCTGCGTATTGGGGCACTTGGTTTGCGAATGGAACGCGGCGTTTAGTGGAAACGCAAGAGATTTCTCCTCAAATGAGCGTTCAATTGTCCCCGAATCCAACTTATGATAAGGCAAATTTGGAGTTTAATTCGACGATTTCGGCAAAAGGTATTGCAACCGTTTATAATTTGATGGGGCAAACCATCTTGACACGCCCTTTGGAAATTACGAATGGAGTAAACCAAATCCAAATAGAATTGACGAATCAACCTGCTGGGCAATATTTTATTCGGTTAAATTTTGGTGCAAAACAAAATGTATTGAAAATAACGAAATTATAAAATTTTATTAGGGTTGTTTTTAAACACATAGGGCACATAGGAAGACAGTAGGACACATAGGGCCATTTTTGCCTCTATGTGTCCTATGTCCTCCTATGTGCCCTATGTGTTTAAAGCAACAAAAAAAGCCTCCTACCCGTAAACGGACAAAAGGCTTCATTAAAAAAACCGATCTAAAACTCAAAACGATATTTTTCAATAACTGAACCAAATGATATTTTTTTAACGGACAGTTATTTAATCTTTTATTGTGAATCGCTTGTTGCGACTTTTTGACAATTTTATCCCCTTTGCATCACTCCCCGCAGACCTTTGTAATGAGAGACAGTGACTTGAAAAGGCTGCCCCTCAATACATAAAGGTTTTTGAGTATAAGTAAATACATCGGTTTAAAGCGTTTGTCGTTTTTAAGGACAAACAATCGGACACCTTGCGTTGTAACACAAGTGCGTCCTACAATTATAGGGACGATGAGGGGGAAATCTTTCGTAATCAGAAAAATCGAAGTCATTGGAATGACGGTTTTTAAGTTCGGTTAAAACTTTCGTTTAGTTCATTCTTCGTGGAGGCTACTTCATGCCCCGTGTTTGTAAGTTCTGACAGATGTATGGTCAATAATAATCAATTGTATAACGTTTGCTCATTTTGTTTGCCTTTTTCAAAAGCGCGTTTTTAGACCTGTTGTTTCCTTTTTCAATGGATTTGTTTTATTTTTACGCATCCATTGGAAAAAGAATCAATCGCGTGTCTTCCTTTATTCGCTTTTGATGTCACAAAGGTATAACAAAAGATTCAGTTTGTCAAAGGCTACAATTAAATTATATATACAACTTTTTAGGTATATTTTTGTAAATATTAAAAAATACGATAAATTTCTATTTTATCTTAATTTTTAATTCAATGATTATCAACTATTTAAAATTACATAAAAAAATTAATATATTTTAATATTATTAAAAAAAATATTTATGAAAAAATCATTTTCGAGCATAATTACCATTTTAAAGGTATGGATATGCGTCTGTTGGGTGTCTGGTTGCAATGTCCCAAGTAATCGAAATGGGCTCTTGCCTGCGCAATACAAAGCAGGTGTGACGGATGCGTTTCGGGCATATTGGTTTTCGGGCAAAGGCGAAGTGAATGTCTATGATTTGCATCACGAGCGATACGGGGAAGACCGCAAAGGTTCGGCGGTTTTGGTGTTTGTGACAGAGGAATTTTCTAAATCCAAACAAGTCAAATTGGATGATGCCGCCAGTTCAGACAAAGTGAATGTATTGAAAATGAATAAGTTATATCATTTCAATACAGGCATTTATGATTATGCGATGATGGAATCGGTTTTTACGCCCACCGATTTGGCGCAAGGGGCGCATTCGTTGAAAGCCACTGTTTCGGTGCAAGATTGGTGTGGGCAGGTTTTTATGCAGTTGAATTTTAAAAATGGCAAATATAAAGTGCAAGAATTGTCGTATTTCGAGAAACCGGGCGATAAATTGACCTCTATGGATGGGGTTTTATTGGAAGACGATATTCTAAATCGCTTGCGGATACAGCCCGAAAGTGTGCCGACTGGAGCGATTCGGTTGATTCCATCTTTATTTTATGTTCGATTGAAACACCAATCCATGTTGCCTGCGCGGGCGAATATTAGTTTTACAGACGACAAAAAAAAGCAACGCATTTGTAAAATTGATTACCCAGATTTGAAAAGAACGATGGAAATTTGGTTCGACAAAGATTTTCCATACAAAATACAAGGTTGGCAAGAAAAGTCGGAAGAAAAATTGGTTAGCGCAGGCGTTTTGAAAAAATCGTTGGTTACGCCATATTGGGAAAAAAATGCAGAAAAGTTCCGATATTTAAGAGATTCATTGGGTTTAAAATAAAAACCTTTACTTTTGCGCTTGAAATCAACACATAGGACACATCGGTTTTCATAGGACACATCGGGACATTTATTGAGTATGCTCATTTCCCAATCAATGCCCCTATGTGTCCTTTGAAAACCTATAGGTTCTATGTGTTACAAAAAAACTAAAATCATGAATTTTGGAGTAATTGTTTTTCCCGGCTCGAATTGCGATGACGATATGATACACGTTTTGGGTTCTGTTATGAAACAAAAGGTGGTTAAAATTTGGCATAAAGATGCGGTGCTGCCGCCGAATTTGGATTGTGTGGTTTTGCCGGGCGGTTTTTCGTTTGGGGATTACCTGCGGTGCGGAGCGATTGCGCGGTTGTCGCCGATTATGCAATCGGTGATTGAGTTTGCGCAAAAAGGCGGTTATGTTTTTGGGATTTGCAACGGTTTTCAAATCCTGTGTGAGGCAGGTTTGTTGCCCGGCGCGTTATTGCGCAATGAAAATCAACTTTTCATTTGTAAAAATATTTTTTTAAAACCCAAAACATTAAATTCACCCTTAACGGCTTCTTTAAAATTAGACCAAGTACTGAAAGTGCCGATTGCACATGCAGAAGGACGGTATTATGCTGACACTAAAACTTTGTCGCAACTCATTAGTAATCACCAAGTTATATTCACCTATTGTGACGAGGAAGGACGTGCTACCGCGCAGGCGAATCCGAATGGCGCGATGTTTAATATTGCAGGTATTTGTAATGAAAAACGCAATGTTTTTGGAATGATGCCACATCCAGAACGGTGTTCAGAAGCCGTTTTGGGCAATACCGATGGGAAATTGATATTTGAATCCTTGATAAAAAGCGCAATGATGGCATGTTAAACAGGCTTATAGAACAAGTTTCGGAAAATTTCCAATTTTCCGAAACTTGTTCTATTTTTTTGGAAAAAAGGAACTGTTTTTCAAAACAAAAACACCTTTTTTGAACCAATTTTCCGAAAATTAAGCAGTGTAACTTTTTCCAAAGTGTAGCCCGTAAATGAAACATTCCAAAAATTAATCAATATAAAATTTTGCTAATCCTTCAAATAAGTGAGATTGTTTGGATTTACTGGCGTAAATTAAAATTTCATCATGATTATTGGGCATAATGGTAATGATTGTATAACCATCTTTTTGAGTTTCTTGATGCGTAATAGGTTGATGGTCATCAGAAAACACATGAATAAAAGGTACTTTATCTTTGAATTTAAGGCGAATTTGAACGAATTTACCCTCCTTCACGAGTGCTTTGTCAAGCGGTTGTGCATCCTCAATTGGGAATAATTTTTGACCATAATTCAACCAAGGTTGCCTTTTAAACGTCTGTTTTGACAAAGGAGCGTCCAATAATTGCCATTTTTCGTCATTCGGCAAGTGATTTAAAATAAAAAGAGAAGGTTTGACCATGAAAAAGCCATGAGAATACGCCCGATGAAACGTTTCATGCTCGACGTAACCCGCGCCCCAAGTCGCATCTATCAAATACCATTTATTTTGGATGCGAATTGCATTCCAAGCATGACCTAAATTATTAATTCGTTTAGAAATATGTTTGGCGAGACCGTTGATAACAACGCATTCTACCCCCGCAATCGTACACATCTTTTTGTACAAAAAACTGTATTCGCCACAAATGCCTTTTCGACTTTTGAAAATCATGTTGGGAATAATGACTTCTTCTCGCTCTGTGATTTGTTCCGCAATGCCTTCGGGCGAACTGCTGACAACGGTGAAGTTCTTGTCGCCGTGCATAAATTTGACATAATCGTACCGAATATGCGTACCAATCCATGCGAAAATTGCTCGTGCTTTGTCTTGCGGATTCGAGTAAGGTTGCACTAATCTTTGGGTGAATAATTCGAGGTCACAATTATCACAAGTGAAAATTTTAGATAGTGAATCTATTTGATTTTCATTGCTTTGTGCGAATAACGTATTGGTTAAAAGTGAAATACAGATACAAAAAATTTTTTTCATAATTATTTTTTAATAATATTTAGACCGTAAGGAGACCTACTTTGATAACAAAACATTTTTAATGTGAAATAGTGACATCCATAGCAAAATTATATATACTCCGCTATAAAACCTTTTTCATCAATCAATCAACAATTGCGTCACCGCAGCCGCATTTAAAGCCCATTGTTTGGTATAGCTTTCATCTGCTTCTGGCGTTTCTACAAGCGTCATATTTTGAGCTAATGCTTTGATTTTCAATAATTTACCAATAGTCAATTTAGCATCTAACTTTGTTAACAAACCTTGAACTGCTTGCGTATCCAATTGTGCCACCATTTGGCCTTGAAACGGCATTTCCAACCAAACAATTTCATGATGATCCACATCCAATACCCCGAAAACCATGCCTTTTGTCAAACTTTGCGTCACCCGCACTTGGTGTTGCACACAAGAAGGGTCATACGCAACGCCCGTTAATTCGGAAACGCTCATCGGAAATTTACTATTCATCCAACCCAAAACCAAATTTGGTGTGATGGTGCCGTGACTATACGCATTACAGGTAAACGTCACATATTGTACTTTTCCTTCGCGTAATTCTTTGATATTCAACTCAATATACTCTGCCGTACCGACTCTATCGGGAATACTCCGAATATCGCCTGAGTGTTTCGACCCTGTTGCCGTCAACTGATAATAGGAACAGGCTTCCATCCGTTTATCGTGAAAAGCGAGATGCGCACTCAAATCCATATCCATATGTTGCGCAGGCAATCCCGCGCCCCACTGCATGAACAATCGAACCATATCGCCCTGTATCGCAAATCGCGTCCCTTGCAACGCAACAGGCAAATCTTGAATCGTCTCACTTCGGTCGCCAATCGCCACAGGCATTTTATACAAAATCGGCTCAATATACATCGTTTTATTCAAATGCTGAAACGCCGCAAAGCGTTTTTCCATTGCCAATAAGGTCAATCCTTGTACTTTTTCTTGAATAGCGGTCAATTGTGCTACATTGAAACTACCTAACAATTTGTTTGCAGGTATTCGTTTCGCAACTCCGCCTAATGGTTTGACCGTCCGTTCAATAGTTGGGTCGAAATAGGTTTCGGCATACATATTCAATGTAAAAACCAATCGAGCAGGCACTTTATCGACCACTGTTGCGAATGCGGCTATCGTATCGTCCACTCCAAACCACAAAATGTTGGCAAATAAAGACCGCGCAAATAAACCAGGACGTTGTTGTAATAAACTAAATGTTTTATGTGCATCCATTTTCAATCGAAAAAAATGAATCCGTCCTTCCCAAACATCATACAATTCGTGGTAAAAAGCCTGCAATAAAGCGGCTAATTTTTCAAAACCAGGGCGTTTAGCATACTCCGTCAAGCGCAAGGCGCGGATGTAACGCACCCACATCCCGCGTTTTGGGTGCATGATTTCGCAGATTTTTTCGACTTCACCTGACAAACCATTCAACCACCGCGCAATCACAACACTTTCTTTTCTATCGTAATACAGTTTTAATTCTAATTTTTTTGCCAAATCTGCTTGCGCACCAGCCTCTTTTCCCTTTCCAAAATGCAACGCATTTTTGCGATTTCTTTTTACAATCGTTTTAGGTTCAATGATTTGTAAATAACCCGTTTTATTATACCAAAGGTAACGCAAGATGTCAGTTGGTGATGTAAACAAGGCTTGCGCTTGTGCGCCTTGTTCATTTTCGACCAACGCGTTGACGACTGCCATCAACGTTTCCTTCATGCCAATTTTGACAGTTGCCCAATCCACTTCGGAGGAAAAGGCTTTTAACAAAATTTTTAAACTATCGATTTGTGTCGCATCCAAAGCTGTTTTGGAAATCAACAAATCGTTTAAAAAAGGTTTCATCTCTGCCTCTGACCACCATTCTAAAATCTTGCGTTTGCTGCCTTGACTTTGCAAAGGCAAAAAATGGGTTTTAAACGGCGTTCCGCAAAACGGACAACCTGTATAGCGTTCCAATGGAAACGTATGTGCAGGAATCGTATGTCCACAAGCAAGCCGTGTGCCGCCATCTAATTTGAAAACATTGTGAAAAAAAGTGATAAGATGATCCATATGCGACTCACCTGTGGGTTTATCCCAAGCCCGAACCAAAGGTGTCCAGTTTTTGTTAACACCCATGATTTCCCGAAATATATTTAAAATTTCGGTATGGTTATCGGATTTCAAACCATTGAGCGCGTGCAACAACGGTTCGGAAACGCCAAAACCCAATTTGCCCAAATTAGCAACCAATAATCCTGTGCTTTGAGAAAGTCTTTTAGGTGCATCGACAAGGGCTGTTTTAGGAATAAAAACAGCATTTTGACGCAAGGAGATTTTTAATAAATCATTCATATTCAATGAATTGTGCTTAAACAGTGTTAAAAAATAAGGTAATTTTGTTGCTGTTTACCATTTTTTTAGAAGTAAGCAACAGTTGACCTATATTGGAAGACAGGCGGGATTCGAACCCGCGACCGGTTAATTATAGAGAAGTAAGTTTCATTTGACCTTTGACAGATAATCACAAAACTTTGAGTCTAACTGCTCTACCACCTGAGCTACTGTCCTCATATCACTATTTTGCGTATCAAACCATCGTTTCAAAAAAAAATAGATAATTGCTCAGGTTTTTACATTAGGAGTGTGATAGAAGTAACCCAAACTTGACCTTAAATATTTTGAAACGATGATTATCAACGTTTGATGTTGCAAAGATAGTTGTGCTACTACGCAATCTATTTGCGTAGTAAAAAATTATTTTCAAAGTAATATTGTGTTTCAAAAAGCGTTATCTTGCAATTAACCATTTTTCATTACAAAAATTCAAAGATACTATGAAAACAAGTAAAATACTTGTCGTTTCGATAGGTTTGGGCGCGTTTGGAGCCAGTTTTGCCTCTTGCGATAGCCTCAAAAAAGCCGCTACTACAGTCATTGCTGACCAATTATTATCCAAATTGGATATTGGCGGCGGTTTGAAAGAGGCATTAGTGTTCGGCATCACGAATGGTTCAGACCTACTTTCCAAAAAAGGCGGCTACATGAATAGTGCTTACAAAATTTTATTGCCTCCAGAAGCTCGTCAGATTACGGATAAATTGCAAATGATTCCCGGTTTCAAAGGCATTGAAAATTCGATTTTGGAAAAAATCAATGCGGGGGCGGAAGATGCAGCCGTGAAAGCGAAACCGATTTTCATCAATGCCATCAAATCCATGAGTTTTGATGATGCGATGGGGATTTTGATGGGCGGCAAAGGTGCAGCAACTGCGTTTTTGAAAAAAGCAACGTATGACCAATTATTTCAATCTTTTTCTCCTGTGATTGCGGGTTCTTTGGACAAGTACAATGCACGCAGCTATTGGTCGGATGCGGTGAATACGTATAATAAAATCCCATTAGTGACGCGGGCAAATCCAAAATTGGAAGATTATGTAACGACTGAAGCCTTGAAAGGCTTGTTTTCAATGGTCGAAGATAAGGAAAAAGGGATTCGCGGCGATAAATCGCAACGCACCACAGACCTTTTGCAGAAAGTATTTGCGAAACAAGATAAATAATTTTTTTTCATCAACTTTAAAATCATCAATATCATGTCATTCGGAGATTTATTAAAAAAAGCGGGCGCGATGCTCGAACAAGCTAAAGACGCTATCGCTGATAAAGCAGAAGCCTTGAAAGATGTTGTAGAAGACAAAATTGCCGATTTGCATTTGGATGACCTCAAAGATGCCGTCATGGATAAAGTGCATGATGCGCAAGAAGCCATCGGAAATCCGGGCGATTTAGTTGAAAAAGCGAAAAATGCCATTGGAAATCCAGGCGATTTAGTCGAAAAAGCGAAAAATGCGATGGGAAATCCAGGCGATTTAGTCGAAAAAGCGAAAAATGCAATGGTCAGTGCGAAAGACGCAGTGGCAGATAAAATGGACGAATTAAATGATTTGGCAGAAAAAGAAGCCAAAAAATAAAATAAGTATAACGTTTGGAGTATAACGTTTGGAGGGTTTGAAACCCTCCAAACGTTGTGTCCATTATTTAACTTTAACTCCTTAATTCATCTTTCATTCCGCAAATTCCTTCCTTCTTGATTCAAATAACTCATCATACATAACACTAATTATGAATACGACTCTCTACAAACTAAAAAACAAACTATTTATTTTAATTATAATCCAAACTCAATGGATAGGGGCGCAACCTACACCGCCGATTCGATATGTCTATGACACGATTATTCTACGCGATACCATCCGTATCAAAAAAACAAAAAGGAGCATCTCAGCACCTTTGCCTATGAAAATAGACGTTCCTACCATAGAATCGATTCAAAAAACTGCCACCTTTTTGCCTAAACGCATCTTTGTCCTATGTGTTGAAATATTATCGATACAACGTTAAAAAATCTCGGTTCTTTACAGCGGCTCCTTTGGGCGTAATGTATTGTAAATCATAGAGATAGCGTCCTTCGGGTACGGGTGCACCTGAATTATTTTTCAAGCCATTCCAACCTTCATTGGGATCCGAACTTTCAAAAACTTGTTCGCCCCAGCGATTCCAAATCGTTAACTGATATCCTTTCAAACCGTACCAAAAGCCTGTACCTTTAAACAAATCGTTTTGATTATCATAATTAGGTGTAAAAGCATTGGGCATAAAAAAGGTCACTAAGGGTTCAATATAGACGCTTTTTGTAATGGAATCTTTGCAACCATACGCATTAGCAACCACTAATTGCACACGCTGCAAACCTGTATCTCGAAACGTATAAATTGGATTTTTGACAAAATCATAATTTTGACGATTGAAATACCATCGCCATTGTAGCACATCCGCAGAAGATTCATCTAAAAATGGAACCGTTGGATTAAAATTAGAAACAATTGGGTCATTTTTCCAAATAAAATTTGCCTTTGGAGCAGGACGCACTTTTATCCAATTGGAAAAATGTTGTTCCTTATAACAACCAATCGGAGACGTAATTTGTAATTGGACCGAATACGTACCAGCTGTTTTGTAAAAATGTTCTCCATCGCGCTGTCGCAACGAATCGCCATCTCCAAAATGCCACACGATTTTATACGAACTATCAATGGGCGTAGAACGATTGTTAAAACGCACTTTCGCAGGTACGCAACCCACAAATGCATCTGGCTCCACAATCAAAATTGGTGGCGCAGGTTGCCAAATTAAATTCTTTTCAGACACGCCTTCACAACCAATTTTATCGATTATTTTCAAAGAAACCTTTTTAATACCTGATGTTTCGTATTGATGAATGGTATTGAGTCGTCCCGAATCCACCTTATTATCACCATAATTCCAAATAATTTGTTTCAATGAAAGCCTTGAATTGGACATCGTTCCAACAAAAGAAACAGGATTCGTGGAGCAAGTATCGTAAACAGCTTGCCAATTCGGATTCAATTTGCCGCCCACTTGAATTTGCATCTGCATCGAATCACTACACGGAGTGCCAGGATTCAACCTCAATTGTCCATAATAAACGCCTGTATCGGGAAAGGTGAGGGTCGGACTCCAATCAGAAGGTTCTAAAAGCGAGCCATTTCGCAAATCAAATTTCCAAAAATGGTTTTGAATATTCCTGCGTAATCCACTTAAATTGTTGATTAACAATGGATTACCAAAACAAGTATTCAACCTATAAATGCGATTAACCACTGAATCGGCTTCTACTTTGGCTTCCAATTCTTTCCGACAAGGCACTAAATTAAATTGAAAATCTCGATACGTGCTACTCAATAATTGCCCATTTCGATACTCTTTGACGCAAATGCCCACCACAAAACGGCTAATTACAGTCGGTCTGCCAGTCAATAAACCTGTATTTGGATGAATCGTCAACCCATTTGCACCCAAAGGGGTACTATAATCGTAGGGAGGCACAAACGTCACAGGCGCGTAAGGAGGCGTATTAGGCACGCCTGTCACATCGCCACCACTGAAAATGCGACAAA
This sequence comes from Bacteroidota bacterium, assembly GCA_039804385.1. Taxonomy (GTDB): domain Bacteria; phylum Bacteroidota; class Bacteroidia; order Chitinophagales; family Saprospiraceae; genus JAAFJT01. The sequence continues at coordinate 2,040 of JBDLWG010000412.1, read as the reverse complement.
ATTCATATACTAATTGGTCGCCATCCAAATCCGTTGCAGCATGGTCAAATTGCAATAATTCGCCTGCACAAATAACAGTTGGTGGAAAATTGTTAAATGTAGGACTCGAATTACCAACATGTTGCGCATCGGCAGTGATTTCGACGGTGTACGTTGCACCTGTGCTTGCTGGATCCACCACAATATTCGCAATGCCCTGATTCCGACAACATCGTTGATACGTCGCATGATAACTTACATTGGTATCAGGCAACCAAATTTGCCATTCATAGATGGCTTCTTGCACACAAATCGTGTCAGGCGGCGTGAGACAAGGATAGGAAGGCGGGTCAATAGTGCGAATCCGACCAATCGGACTCGAATAAGGCGAACCTATGGAGATAATTCCAGATGATTCTTGGTACGCGTTATAGCCGCCGCTACCATCTGGCGTGAAAATGCCAAGTTTCGCTTCATCGTCGAAAGCAGCCCGCCCACTGTAGCAATCTCGATAGAGTTTTAACGTAAAAACATATTTGTTTTTACGTTCTATAAGATTTCTTCCAGTGCATTTGTACGTTAACACGCCACCGATTAAATGGGTTGCGTGAGCGATATGAGGTTGGCAAAGCAACCCTAAAAGAACAATAAGTAATGTGTTTCGCATTGAAAATGAGGTATTTAAATTTTTAAACAAATATAACTGTTTTTATAATTTTTTTATTTCATTATAATTTTTGAATAAAATCATAAATGTCATACCTTCGTTGACACGACTGCATAACGCATGAAACAATTAGAATGTGTTGGGTGGTTTTGCGGTAGGATGGATGTACGGATTGAACGGATTTGCACCGATTGGTACGGATTTTTTTTAAAAACAACCCATCCGTACCAATCGGTGCAAATCCGTTTAATCCGTACATCCATCCTATTGCAAAAGGATTATGACAGGATTTATAGATAGAAATTGATATTATGAATATATTTTTACATTTGATTTACGATTTTTTTAAAATGTTGGTTTGGGGAACCCTGCGGGTCTATTATCGACATATTTTGTTGTTGAATCGGTCTCAATTGGACTCCAAAAGTCCTTTATTGATCATTGCCAACCATCCAAATACCATTTCGGACCCGTTATTAGTGGTCGTTCACCTGCGCGAAAAGGTATTTTTTTTAGCCAATTATGGGTTATTTAAAAATCCGATTGCGAGTTGGCTGCTGAACCGCTTGTATTGCATCCCCGTCAAACGACCGCAAGATGTCGATGGTACGCCACAAAATAATGATGATGCGTTCCGTCGATGTGATGAACATTTGCAAAAAGGCGGTAATCTTTTCGTCGCGCCTGAAGGCGTGAGTTTTATGGAACGCCGCATTCAACCCCTTAAATTTGGGGCAGTGCGGATTGGTTTTAGCGCGGAAATCAAAAATAATTTTGATATGAACCTGCGCGTATTGCCTGTGGGCGTGAGTTATGACGCGCCGAATCAGTTCCGAAGTCGGGTGGTGGTGAATGCGGGCGAGTTGATGGATTTGCGCGATTGGGGAACGGCTTACCATGAAAATCCGAAAAAAGCGATGGATGATTTAAGAAGTGCAATGGAAAAACGATTGCAAGACCTCACTATTCATTGCGCAGACGCGGCTGAAGGCGTTTTTTTGCAAAAATTGGAACAAGTGGCGGATTCCGAAACCAAAGCCAATACGCAAAATTGGTTTGAACGCGGCCAAAAATGGGTTCAAATTTTAAAACAGTTGAAAACGAATGAGCCACAAACTTATATTCATTTACAACATCAAACGGAAACGTATTTTGCGCAATATCCAGTAGCAGTGCCTGCGGATTCATGGCGTTTATTGAAATTAATCATTGGTTTCCCCGTATTTATATATGGTTTTTTTAATCATATAATTGCATTAGCCGTGCCGTATTTTTTAAATAAAAAAATGAATATGTATGTTGGCTATCATTCGACGGTGAAGTATTTATCAGGTTGGTTTAGTTTTGGATTCAGTTATTATTACCAAATAAAATATTTTAATGCGTATTTTAAT
>JBDLWG010000411.1:0-6358 GCA_039804385.1 Bacteroidota bacterium | reverse complement strand
GTGCGGGCTGCAAAAGATAGACTAATCCGAGTGTCAAGGCGGGAACTAAAAACCATTGCGCCATGAGTCCGATGAAAACGGCTTTGGGATGTTTCCAAAGTACCTCGAAATCGGATTTTTGGATATCAAGCGCGACTCCAAACAATAAAAACCCTAAGAGGATGTTCAATAGGATTCTCTGATTGGGGTCGAAATGGATGCGGAGCGTATCGACGTGATTCATGCTTTTCGTTTTTTTTCAGAACAAAAGTAATCAAAAATATGAATTAACAAAAGTTTTTTTTGGAATGCTGTTTATTTTGTACTTTTGTGTAGAATCGCAAACCTTAGTTTTTTATCAATTCTAATCATGCAAAATGAACAAATTAGGTTGCTTATTGCTTTTTTTGAGTTTGTCCGCCTTTACTGCGCATCCCATCCATCTCTGCAAATCAGATTTGGAATATCACGCGCCTTCTAAAACGTTGCGCTTGTCGATAGCTATTTTTATTGATGATTTGGAAGTTGCCCTGCGCAAACAAGGACATGATAAACTTTTTATAGGCACAGAGCGTGAAAAAGTAGGTACGGATGTGTTGATATTAAATTATTTACAAGAGCGTTTTTTATTGAAAATCAATCAGAAAGCACTTAGTTATCAATGGATTGGGAAAGAAACAGAACGCGATATGATGACCTTACGGATTTATTTGGAAGTGCCTAAAATGAATCAGTTTCAAAACTTTTCATTTGAAAATAAATTATTGATAGAAGCATTTAGCGACCAAAAAAATATTATAGAATTGAAATTAGCAGGCAAGAAACCAGGATATTGGTTGTTAGATAAGGATAAATTTGTGGGGCAATACTAAATTTTTATAATTATTTTCATAATATGTTTTCAGGAATAAGTTTCGGAAAATTTTCAATTTTCCGAAACTTATTCAAAATTTTAATAATCACTTTCTGGACGCGGCGATAAGAAACTTTGCAAAATGAGTTGAATCCCAAAATCAATTTTTTTATCTTGGGAGCGTCCATTGTCAGATGCAGCAAGCCCTAATTGATTTTTAACAGGTGCGTAATCAATTGAATTCCAAGGGGTTCTAACATACGGGCGAATGGCAATCGCCATATAATCATCCAGAGGAATATTGAAATGCAGGTAAAAACGACTACTCCATTGGTTCGTGGAAAGCAATGAAGTAGAAACATCTTTATTGGTAGAAACATTTTTTTTAGCTTGGATAATGTTATAATCCCCCGTTATGCCCACTCCAAAATTACGCATAAACATCATACCCGCATGCAGACTCAACATATCATTCGCATAATGCAACGTATGTATTTCCTCTATAGCCCCATTTTTGACTTGATTTTTGAGGTCTCGCGTAAGGTTTTGCCACTCAAAACCAATGGAAAAAAATTCTTCTGAAAAAGCCACTTCTCCATGAATGCCCTCTAATGAATTAAGGGGTTTCATGGCTGTAACCAATTGATTACCAAAGGATTGATTGTACGTTTCAATGATTTGATTAAACGAAATAGGTTTGGTTTTTAACACGCCATAACCAACATTTAGTTGGATTTGAGCCGTCATGTGGGTAAAAAAAAGGTTGCAAACCAACAAACAAAAAAATAGATGAACTGGGGTATTCCTAAATTGCATGAGCATTAGGGTTTTAGAGTGATTAAAAAAGAGTCCCATATGAATGGAATTGTAACCAAGTAATTTCATTTGGAGTAAAACACAGGTTTTGAATATATTAAAAAAAATCGCTACCTCATGAGTAAGAAAAACAAACTCAAAAAGCCGCCTCTTGCTACCGTCATTGCACCGATAGTGGCTATTCCGATGGATTCTGACGCGCCTATTGCTGCCTTTCCAATGGTTTCGCCCACTCCAAAATGGGTTTATGGATGTATTGCATGCTTGATTTTGCTGCTCTACGCGCCCAGTTTAGGGGGCGATTACGTGTTAGATGACAAGATTGTGATTACCAACAATCAATTTACGCAACAAGGTTTTTCGGGTATTGCGGATATTTTTGCGCACGAAAGTTTTAGAGGCTACTTCGGAGAACAAAAAAATCTTATCGAAGGAGACCGTTATCGTCCTTTGAGCATTGCCACATTTGCGTTGGAAATTGGGTTATTTGGCAAAAATAATCCTGGTTTAAGTCATTTTATTAATATTTTACTTTATTTATTTTCCTGTATTTTGTTGTTTCAAGTGACGAAACAACTTTTTCAGACTGTTTTGCCACCGAATCAAGTCCATACAATTGCTTTATTGGCTACCCTATTTTTTGCAATGCACCCACTCCATGTGGAAGCGGTTGCAAATATAAAAGGTCGAGATGAAATTTGCACTTTTTTAGCCCTCCTTTTTTCGCTACAATACACTTTTGCATGGGGCAAATTTCAAAAACCATTCCACTTATATATTCTTTTTTGCTTATTTCTATTGGCTTTATTGTCGAAAGAAAGCGCGTTACCGTTTTTGGTCATCCTTCCAATGACCCTTTATTTTTTTACAGAAACGCCTCTGAAACACATTTGGAAATCGATGATTCCACTCATAGGAGCTACGATGGTCTATTTATTAATTCGGATACAAATAATTGGTTATGTATTAAATCCTGATGGTAAAGTCATTACGGATTTAATGAATAATCCATTTTATGGAATGAGCTTTTTTCAAAAAACAGCTACGATTTTTTATACACTTGGGATGTATTTAAAATTGCATGTTTTACCGCATCCGTTGACACATGATTATTATCCATATCAAATTCCGATAGTTGATTGGTCGCATTTTGGGTCGGTTATTGCCCTTTTGATACATTTGGGTTTAGGTGTTTTTGTGCTGTATGGTTGGCTAAATAAAAATATTTACGCCTATTGCGCCCTATTTTATTTGGCAACAATGAGTATTGTAAGTAATTTATTTGTTTCAGTAGGTACTTTTATGAATGAACGATTTGCCTATCAAGCGTCTTGGGCATTTTGTTTGGCATTATCGTATGCGTTAAACCAATATTTGATTCAAAAAAAAGGGCGTTTCAAACCCATCATCGGTTATATGATTGCAGGAATTTTCATCGCAGGATTTGCTTGGAAAACAGGTACACGCGTACCCGATTGGAAGGATAATCGCACGTTGAACCTATCCGCTTTGAAAAATTCGCCCAATAGCGCACGTTCCAACCTTTTTTATGCCGTCGATTTATGGGAAAAACGCTTTTTGCCGAATCACTCAATGATGCCTGCCGTTCAGAAAAAAGCCTTGTTGGACAGCATGATGCCTTATTTTAATCGGTCATTATCAATTTTACCCAAGTATAATTCTGCATTAAAGATGTTAGCAGGGATTGCATCCGAATATCACAAATTGGATAATGATTATGACGCATTGTTAAATCGTTTTTACCAAGTGAATCGGAATGGTTATGAACCTTTTGTGGAAACGTATTTGAAATATTTAAATCCAAGAGTAGATCCTGCGAACGCACCTAAATTGGCTGCTTTTTATGAAAAAAACATCGTTTTATATCGAGATACCTTGCAACAGGCAGGGCAGATGCGCCTTTATGATAGTTTGAGGTTGCAAATGCGGCGGTTTTGAAAAGGATTCACAATCTTATTTCCCCATAAAAAATGCCGAAAACATTTGATACTCAAATGATTCGGCATTTCTCATTCTAAAATAACATACTATGACTTTTTATCCTCGAAAACATCCCACCGACCAAATCGCCGATTAGGAGCGATGTAATATTTTTTACTATGATCCAATTTGTAAGTCACTTTGCCTTTATTGGGCGTAGAAACCCGAATCCAACCATAATTGTAAACTTCATATCGAAATACAAATTCTTTCCCAGCTTCTACCGCTACTTGTTGGAAATTTTGCCCATCATCGGACAATTCAACATATAAAGTATTGGTATTCGGGTTCGTCAACTTAATCCAATCATTGTATTTAGACGCATTCCCATTGTCTTGCGGTTTTGCAGGAGTGGTTTCGGTTTTTGCCGTCCCATCTTTATTGATGGTTTGCCAACCCAAGGCAATCGCCGTCAAACGGTCGCGCTTGCCAGGATGCGTACTGGATGCTTGTTCGGAAGACACCGCATTCATTGCCGCTTTCGCTTGGTCTAAGGTCGCGCCCAAACTCGCCATGACAATTCCCGAAAATTTGTCCGCTTCCAACTCTTTGGAAGGCGTGCTACCAATGTTATCCTGCGTGTGACCGCAAACATGATGACCGATTTCGTGTGCCATGATGCTGATTGAAGCCCATTTCGTGCGCGCCATCTGGTCAGTGCGCTCTAAAAAATCATTATCATATCGAATCATCCGCCTGCCGCGTTCAATGACGGCATAACAATTTTCAATACCAGGAGCTTGTTCGATGACAAAATTTTGATTCAATTTCAATTTATTCACAATCGTATTGGCTACCGATTGTGCTTCATAGGTTGAAGCAAATTTATTGACCATGCTTTTCGGCGGTTTCACGAAACCACACGTATTCGCAGGCTGCACCGCCACCTTCGGCGTGAGTACCAATTTTTGAGCATGCAGCGCGGTAGTCGCTGGAAACAATAACACGGCAATTACGCCGAGTTTTTTTACATTTTGGAATGCTGGCATGTAAAATAAAAGGTTTGTTTTGCCTACACTTTGCCTACACTGACGCTTTCGGCGACTGCGCCACTCCGAGAGTCGGTGGTTTTATGTCACAGAACATACAACGCTGCAATTAACGCATTTATTTTTAGATTCAACCCCAATTTATACTTAAATTTTTCTTAAAATAAAAATCAGGATTCAATATATTGGTTTCAAATTATTTATGAATAAAAATATTTCAAATATTATTTTAAATATAGGACTTTACGAACACTTACGTAAAGTCCCCCATTTTAGTGGGACTTTACGTAAGTGTTCGTAAAGTCCCACATTTTAGTAGGACTTTACGAACACTTACGTAAAGTCCTCCATCTTATTTGGATAATCGGTAATCACACTATCTACGCCCATTTTTAATAATTTTTGCATCGTAACTGCATTGTTAACCGTCCAAGTGGCTACTTGAACGTTCAAATGATGCCATTTTTGAATTTTTTTCCGCGTCAAAAACCGATAATACGGGCTATAAATATCGGGCAAAAACCCTAATTTCTTACAATTCGTTTTAAAATCATGAAAATTATCAACCAAATAACCCAATCGAATCGCAGGAAATTTCCGTCGCACGGTATTCAAAAAGAGTGGGTCAAAAGACGAAATGTAAAAACGATTTAAAGGCAAATCGTGTAAAGTCTTCATCAACAGTTGAATATACGCCGCAGGATAAGGCACATATTTGCCATACCAGCGCGGATGACTTTTGACTTCGATGTTATACAACGGCTTTTCCAACTGATTTTTGTCACAAAACGCATCGACTTCCCGAATCACGGCTTCCAAAGTGGGCTTAAACGCTGCTTTTCGCGCTTGTTGCGGAAAATAAGGATTGCCCCGACTACCACAATCGTATTGAGCAATTTCATCATAATTCAACTGATGAAACCCTGTTTTGTGCATGTCGAAATACGTAACAGGGTTGCCATTCGGAAAACGGCACGTTAAATGAGACATCCAAGGCTCGTGTGATACCACAATTTGTTGGTCTTTGGAGACCACAATATCCATTTCTAAGGCTTTCGCGCCCCATTCGACGGCTTTTTGGAACGAATCAATGGTGTTTTCGGGCAGTAATCCCCTTGCCCCTCTATGTCCTTGAAACGATGGTAAAAAATTCATGGATTCAGAATTGATTTTAATAACCTAAAAGTGATTTTCCTTTTTTAACTTTGCCGCAAAATTTCTATTTTTTTACAACAAAATAGCATTTTAGGACAAAACGCGGTCATTTTATTTTTGAACCATTCCATAATCAACAATTTTTTATGAGACTTACTGCATTACAATCCAAATGGATGTTGTTATTACCCACTTCGCTGATTTGGATGACGGCTTGTCATTCTGATAAAGTCAATGGGGAGCAATTGCGCGGCGTTTGGCATTTAACGGAAGCTACCCGAAATGGTCAAGAAGCGGCTTCGCTTGAAAAAGTATTTTACAATTTCACAAAAGACTCTGTTTTAACTAATTTTACCCTGTCACAAACGGAAGAACAAGGTGCTTTTAAGATTCAAAAAGATAAATTGATACAAAAGACGAACCCAACGATTGAATACAAAATTACGCATTTTGAAGATACTTTGATGGAATTAGCGACGGAATTGAGAGGTTATCAGTTTCAGTTGACCTTGTCAAAAGCTCCAAAAACGAATTTGTAAGGGAGTAACCTACCTAAATGATGCCC
>JBDLWG010000410.1:0-3528 GCA_039804385.1 Bacteroidota bacterium | reverse complement strand
CTCATTACAATCCCAATATAAGGCAGCATCATAAGCTAAAAATGCAGCACTTTTAAATAAAATGGTTCGACTTGGCTCCGCTTCAGGATGCGATGGCGGTATGCGTTGCGCCGCCATACGCTCCAAAAAAAACGCATCTTTCGACAAATTAGCAAATTCTGATAACTGCCCTTTCATTTGCGCAAGCAAGGCGTGTTGGGCAATCTTCATCGCTTCGTCATGTAATTCATTGATACTCATGGTTTTAATATCATTTTTGAAATAGGATGACTAAATTCTGTTATAACAATATTCTTTGGTCTCCAATAAGTTTATCGGAGTGATTTGTGTGGTCATGCAGGGGAATCATTTTGAATTTAAGTTGCAAATATAGAAACGTTTTGGTAAAATATTTGTAAAAATTTGGAATTTTAAGGCAAATTTCTACAAACTTAAACGCGTTCCAATACGCCAATGAATCCGTTCATACCAATTTTTTGTTGGATATTGCGCCGTCCAATTATAAAAGCCGCCTACGCCTAAACCGATATTCGCAAAGTTTACAACATTGATTATCAATAAGTTATCTAACCTAAAACCTGTTTCTATAATTGATTTTGAAGGCGTTTTAAAATCAATACCTGTATGTGCAGCCGCATCACTCAACTTGCCCAAAGAAACATTTTGTATCAATGACAAAAAAGGCGCGGAACGTTTATGCCGATATAAAACATTTCCAACTTCTTGTTTATAAAAAACGTTGATGAAACGGTCGGATAACCAAACGGTTGTATCCGTCAATGTTTGAAAAGTGTTTTCAACCACAAAATAGGAAGCAATACCACTACCTTGATTTAACAAAAAAAGTTTTGAAAAGGGTGCTTTCCCTGTTGTTCCGCCCGCCTCTACGCGCCAACTTGCTTTGCCAATGCGCCGTAATAAAACATTTTGAGAAGCGGCTAACACCAACCGATTATAATTATATTGACCATTTAACACATCTTTAAAACCTTTTGTATAAATCAATTCCATAATCGGATAACGATTATTTTGATATTGCGGGTCACCTAACAATGTTTTATTGGGCGTGTCAAAAACATATTTTGCATAAAAGGAGGCTTCCGTAAAATTAAAAGTTCCTGTTCTATCCGTTCCATTTTCAATAAAATGATACAAATAGTTTGGTTTGAAAATTTGATTTTGAAATGAAAAACGTGTAAACAGCCGTTTTCCAATCCGAATCGAAAAATCTGCACCGATTTCTTCCGTTCCATCAAAACGCGACGCATATAATTTTCTTGAAACTAAACCTTCAGGCTCTACATCCGAAGTTCCAGGTTCACGCAAATCGTGCGCGTAACGAAACCGTAATGCCATTTCACGACTTTGTATCAATCGAAATTTCAATTCACCCCCATATTTCCAAGTTTTATCGCCAAAACCGTAGCCTGCATAAACATTCGTTTCCCAAAATCGAGGACGCGTTACATCATTAGCAACCGCATTTGTCAACCCAATTCCAAGTCGAATTTTTTCGTAATCATTGATATACAAGCAGTTAGCTAAATTCAAATTCCAATAATCCGTCAATGGAATTTTTTGAAAAGACAAATATTGTAAACCTTTCACCATTAATGGCACGTTTTTTTTGCGCCCAAAACTGTCCAACCATTCATAAGTACGCCTATCTTTAAGTGTAAACGGAACCACTTTCCGATACGGCAACCATGCACTGTCGGGTTGTATATGCGCGTTTGGTTCGATAATAACAGGCGTTTCGGGCAAAAAATCAGCTTGCTTCAATGGTGGATTGATAGAAATTTCGGATATGTAACTCCTTCCAATGACGCGCATTCCAATCATTGGATTCGGATATTTATCATATTCCAATTCAAAATTTAATTGTTCTGGAAACCAATGTCCAGAATCTCGCGCCGTTGGAACAAAAACATATTGTTGGTCTAATTTCACTTTTAAGTTTAAAGGATTGAATGATTTTGCACGGACTTGTTGAACTGCCCAATAACGGCTGTTGATGTGCAAAACACCTTCTAATCCTTCAAAAGCTTTTCCTTTTTTGGGGCGAAAGGAAATCAAAAAAATTGTATCAACTCCTTGATACAAAGTGTCTTGTATATTAAAAAAATATTGTTTTGTATTGCTCGGTGCGACAGGATTTACAAACGATTTATCCAACACTTGAATAAAATCACTATAGAAAGAGAAAGGTTGAATCATATTTGTTAACGCGCCAAAAGTCGCACTTGGAATCCCACTTGCCCGATTTAAAAGAATTCGTTCAAAATTATCATTCGGATAACGAAATTTGCGTTCCGTAACCGTTTCCATCAAAAAAGCATCATGATCCGCCATACCATCAAACAGTTTATTGAAATTGCGAGCTATTTTTTGATTTTTAACCGAAAGACTATCCTTTTTTAAATACTTTTGTTTCAATAAATCCATTTTGGGCAAACCAAGACACGAAATTTTATTATACGTTTTGCATTGAAACGTATTCAAACGTTCAGGATGATTCTGAATCCGATGATTCGCAACCAAGCGCATAATGCGGTCCGCAGGATTTTCTCCTGCCAAAATCGTCACTTCCGCAATATCATTCTCTGAACTTTCTAAAACAATGCGTAACATACCGTTTTTAACCGTTTTTTGTTTTAAATCATCTATCTCTAAACGCAACGTTTTCATGCCTACACAACGCATGGTCAAGAATTGAAATGATTTTTCAATCGAAAAATGCCCATCAATGTCGGTCATCACACCTTTATGGACCATTTCATCGGGAATAACCGCAACAAATGCAATTGGATCGCCTTTTTTATCCACAACAATACCATTTTGAATAGATTGCGCTTTTGTTTCAAACAAAATTAGCAATAAAATAATTGTGTTAAAATATTTGATTTTAATACGCTGGGAAATTGTTACTTTTTTCAATACGTTGAACGATTTTAAGCATTTGACTATAATGAGACCCGAATTTTACGAATTTTCACCAACCAAATTATTTATAATTGGCAAAAGCATTGTTAGACATCGCTTTCATTAAACGTATTTTTATCGGTTTTTATCATCTATCGCTGCCTTGAAAACAAAAAAAGAGTACCTTTGCCTCATTATTCATTCATCAAAATCATAAAAAATGGCAAAAAAAATGAAACAACCCGTTGAAGACCGCGAACCCAAAGCGTGGCGGGAAGGTGAATTAATAGAAACGTTCAAACTAACTTGCATTGTAACGGAGAATACGCCGTTGATGCAAGAATGGTTGGAAGTGACAGAACCTGTTTTGAATGTGGGTGAACAATATAATTTTGACAAAATTTACTCAAAAGTCCGACAAAAAATACGAGGTTGGAATGAAGAAGATTTAAAAATAAAATTCATTGGACCTGTTTTAGAATTAGGTCATTTGACCGACGATGATACGGTAAGCAGTTATTTTGATAAAACCATTTCAGAAACCGTTGATGATATCCGATTAATTGTCAAATCCGATTTTATGTTGGCGAAAGGGATTCTGGATGT